>NZ_JABWRO010000070.1:0-28786 GCF_014268985.1 Pseudomonas sp. RW10S2
TACTGTATGCGCATACAGTAATCCGGGTTTGCACAGAAGACCAGTGCCGTCAGGCGGACAGGGTCAGTGCGGCTTCTTGAGCTTCGGGTTCGGGAAGAACTGAACCGTCTGCACCTTTACCGGCTCGGCCTTGACCGCCTGCTGGTTTACCCGGGTACCGAGCTCCTTGGGCACCGACAAGCCCTGCTCGTTGAGGGTGTCGGTGAAGCCGCAGGCCACGCACTCGCGGTGTGGCACGCCGTCTTCGTTCCACATCATCAGCTTGTCGGGCTCGCTGCACGCCGGGCATACCGCCCCGGCGATGAAGCGTTTCTTGGTCTTGATCACGCCGCCCTCACTCATGCCGCCGCATCCTCGGTCAGGCCACTATGACGCAGCAGCGCATCGATGGAAGGCTCACGACCACGGAAATCGACGAACAGCACCATTGGCTCGCGCGAACCGCCACGGGCCAGGATCGCCTCGCGGAACGCGCGTCCGGTGTCGGCATTGAGCACGCCTTCTTCCTCGAAGCGCGAGAAGGCGTCGGCCGACAGCACTTCGGCCCACTTGTAGCTGTAGTAGCCCGCCGCATAACCGCCGGCGAAGATGTGCGCAAAGCTGTTAGGGAAGCGGTTGTAGGCCGGCGGACGCATCACCGTGACCTCGTCGCGCACGCCCTCGAGCACCTGCAGCACGCTGCGGCCGTCGCCATGGGTGGCGTGCAGCTCGAAGTCGAACAGCGAGAACTCCAGTTGGCGCACCATCATCATCCCGGACTGGAAGTTCTTCGCCGCCAGCATCTTGTCCAGCAGGTCCTGGGGCAGCGGCTCGCCGGTCTCGTAGTGGCCGGAAATCAGTGCCAGGCCTTCAGGCTCCCAGCACCAGTTCTCCATGAACTGGCTCGGCAGCTCGACCGCGTCCCAGGCCACACCGTTGATGCCGGACACACCGGCATGCTCGATGCGGGTGAGCAGGTGGTGCAGGCCGTGGCCGAACTCGTGGAACAGCGTGGTGACTTCATCGTGGGTGAGCAGCGCCGGCTTGCCCGGTGCGGCCGGGGTGAAGTTGCACACCAGGTTGGCCACCGGGCTCTGCAATGCACCGGCCGCGGTGCGGCGACGGTCGCGGGCACCGTCCATCCAGGCGCCACCACGCTTGTTGGCACGGGCGTAGAGGTCGAAGAAGAAGCGCCCGACGTGCTGGCCGTTCTCCTTGATCTCGAACAGGCGCACGTCCGGGTGCCAGGCGTCGAAGCCCTTGAGTTCGGCAATCTCGATGCCGTAGAGGCGCTGGACGATGCTGAACAGGCCGCTCAGCACCTTGTCGATCGGGAAGTAGGCGCGCAGGGTTTCCTGCGACACGTTGTAGCGCTGCTCGCGCAGCTTCTCGCCGTAATAGCCGGCGTCCCAGCTGGCCAGCTCCGGAGTGCCCTGCTCGGCGGCGTAGGCCTTGAGCTGCTCCAGATCCTGAGCTGCGAACGGCTTGGAACGCTTGGCCAGGTCACGCAGGAAGCTCAGCACCTGGTCGCTGGACTCGGCCATCTTGGTGGCCAGGCTCAGCTCGGCGTAGTTGGCGTAGCCCAGCAGCGCGGCCAGTTCCTGACGCAGGTCGAGGATCTCGGCCATCACCGGGCCGTTGTCGAACTGCCCGGCGTTCGGGCCCTGGTCCGAGGCGCGGGTGCAGTAGGCGGCGTACAGCTCTTCGCGCAGGGCGCGGTCGCTGGCGTAGGTCATCACCGCGTAGTAGCTGGGGAACTCCAGCGTGATCAGCCAGCCGTCGAGGCCCTTGGCCTGGGCAGCGGCGGCCATCTGCGCCTTGGCCGAATCGGTCAGGCCGGCCAGTGCGGCTTCGTCGGTGACGTGCTTGGTCCAGGCCTGGGTGGCGTCGAGCAACTGGTTGGAGAAACGGCTGCCCAGCTCGCTGAGCTTGCTCTGCACTTCGGCATAGCGCTGCTGCTTGTCGGCCGGCAGGTCGATACCCGACAGGCGGAAGTCACGCAGGGCGTGGTCGAGGATCGTCTTCTGCGCCACGTCGAAACTGGCGGCTTCATCGCTGTTGGCCAGCGCCTGGTAGGCATCGAACAGGGCGCGGTTCTGCCCCATCTCGGTGGAATAGGCGCTCAGCGCCGGCAGGCACGACTCGTAAGCCTCGCGCAGTTCCTTGCTGTTGCACACCGCATTGAGGTGGCTGACCGGGCTCCAGGCCGCGCCCAGGCGGTCGTTGAGTTCGTCCATCGCCAGCACCAGGCCGGCCCAGGAGGGATTCTTGCCCTGCTGCGCGAGGATATCGGCGATGGCCTTGCGGTTGTCGGCCAGGATCTGCTCGATCGCCGGCAGCACGTGTTCGGCGCGGATTGCGGAGAAGGGTGGCAGGTCGTGGGACTGCAGAAGCGGGTTGTTCGCACTCACGGTTTGGATACCTTGGCAGGAGAAACACGGGACCATCTTAATTACAATCGACGCCGACCGCAGCAGGCAGCCTGCCTATCGGCATTGCAGAGGGACACTATCATGGCCATCCGGACCTTCCGGGAACACACGCCGAAAGTCGGCCCACGCGCCTTCGTCGACCGTTCGGCGGTGGTGATCGGCGACGTGCAGATCGGTGAAGACAGCTCGGTCTGGCCGCTGACCGTAGTGCGCGGCGACATGCACCGGATCCGCATCGGCGCGCGCACCAGCGTGCAGGATGGCAGCGTGCTGCACATCACCCACGCCGGCCCCTTCAACCCGGACGGCTTCCCGCTGATCATCGGCGACGAAGTGACCATCGGTCACAAGGTGATGCTGCACGGCTGCACACTGGGCAACCGGATCCTGGTCGGCATGGGCAGCACCATCATGGATGGCGCCATCGTCGAGGACGAGGTGATCATCGGCGCCGGCAGCCTGGTGCCGCCCGGCAAGCGCCTGGAGAGCGGCTACCTGTATGTCGGCAGCCCGGTAAAGCAGGCCCGACCGCTGAACGAAAAGGAACGCGCGTTCTTCCCCTACAGCGCCAGCAACTACGTGAAGCTCAAGGACCAGCACCTGGCCGAAGGCTACGATCAACCGGAATGACCCATTCGCGGGCAAGCCCGCTCCTACAGGCTCTGTGATTATCCTGTATGAGCGGGCTTGCCCGCGAAGCAGTCGACGCAAGACTTGAGTGGACCCGCATACATGCACCAGCAAAACATCCTCTTCGACCTCGACGGCACCCTGACCGACCCACGCCAGGGCATCACCCGCTCGATCCAGTACGCCTTGGCCAAACTAGGTATCGACGAGCCCGACCTGACCCGCCTCGAGCATTTCATCGGCCCGCCCTTGCTGCAGGCCTTCATGCAGTTCTACGGCTTCGACGAGGCCAAGGCCTGGGAGGCGGTCAACTTCTACCGCGAACGCTTCCGCGTCACCGGCCTGTACGAGAACCTGGTATTCGACGGCGTGCCAGAGCTGCTGCAAGCCCTGAACGACCAGGGCCGCACCTTGTACGTTGCCACCTCCAAGCCTTGGGAGTTCGCCCGCGAGATCGCCCGGCACTTTGCTTTCGACCGGCATTTCAAGGTGATCTACGGCAGTGAGCTGGATGGCACCCGCACCAACAAAGTCGAGCTGATCCGCCATCTGTTGGACGAAGAAGGGCTGGACCCGGCGCAGACCCTGATGATCGGTGACCGCAAGCACGACCTGATCGGCGCCCGCAGCAACGGGTTGCAGGCCGTGGCGGTGGGATACGGTTTCGGCAGCCGCGAAGAGCTGGTGGCCGAGGCGCCGGCGTTTCATTTCGACACGGTGGCGGATTTGCACCACGCGTTCATCAAGGCTTGATGGCCACGGGGCCGCGCACGGCCCCGGCATATCAAGGCTGTGCCATCAACCGCTGCAACGCCGCTTTTCGCTGATCGATCGGCTGCTGCCCCAAGTGCTCGACCCGCTGATAGAACGTCGTCCAGTCCCCACCAGCCTGACGAAACAACGCCGCAAACGCCGGCACCCACTGGTCATACAGGCCGAACGGCAGCAGCTTGGCATTGCTCATCGGCCCATACACCCAGGCGTCATAGCGGCGGTCACCGGCCCAGTCCCGATCGCGCAGCTCGCGGTATTCACGTCGCAATCGCGCGAACTCGGCTTGCTTGGCCACCCGCTTGTCGGCATCAGCAAGCGTCCCAGCGTAGATCGCCTGCAAACGCTCGCGACTCGCCAGCACCAGGCGGATGAACTGTTCACGCTGCCGCGCCCCATCCTCGTGAGCCGCCGCAAGCCCACGCGCCATGCGCCATTGCCGCGTGCCCTCCTGTTCGACGAAGGTGGCGAAGGACTCGTTGAATTCGGTGTCGTCCTTCACGTAGAAGCGCTGGTGCGCCAGTTCGTGAAAGATCAGCGTGGCCAGGCGCTCCTCGCCCCAGCCCACCATAGACGAAAGAATCGGATCGTCGAACCAGCCCAGGGTCGAGTAAGCCTCGACACCCCCGACGTACACATCCAGCCCTTGCTCGCGCATCAGCGCCGCTGCCCCGCGCGCAGCGCCCTGGCGGTAGTAGCCGCGGTAGGCGACGCAACCGGCGATGGGGAAACAGTGGGTGACCGGTTGCAGCGAAAGCTCCGGCGTGGCGAACACATTCCACACCACATAGGGCCGCCCGAGATCGGCGTACACCCGGTAGCTGCGATTGTCTGGCAGCTTCAGGTGCTCGCTGGCGAAAGTGCGGGCCTGTTCGGCATGCAGCAGACGCTGACGCAGCCGTTCGTCCGTCGTGGGGTCGGCCAGCACCCGCTCCACTGGCTGGCGTGCACGCAGCAGTTGCCATTGCCCTTCGGCCAGCTGGCCGTAGTAGCCGAGGCTGCCGCAACCGCTCAGCAGGAGCGCGGCCAGCAGCGGAACAAAAGGGCTGAAAACGCGGTCGAGAGCCCGGTGGCCTGAGCGCTGTAGCAGAAAAAGTCGAAACATCAGGGCTGTTCATCCCGCTCAAGGCCTGTGCGTTCCAAGACTATCTCGCCAGAGGGCCTTTTCGCCATGCGTACACTGTTTGCCGTCGGCACCTTCGGGCTGCTGAGCGCCTGCTCCACCTTGCCCGACCCCGACCCCAACCAGGCCTGGATCGACCTCGCCCGCGACGACGACACCTCGCTGCACGCCGTGCAGGTGGACGAGCGCGACTGGGCCGACAACCGCTATTTCGAAGTGCCGCCGGGTAGCCACGAACTGACGGTGCGTTACCAGTTTCCGGTCACCCCGAGCAATATCGGCCCAGTCGACGAACCACTGTGGCGCGACTGCCAACTGAACCTCACCTTCAAGGACTTCAGCGCCGGCCAGCGCTACAGCCTGCAAGCCGGCAGCATTGGCTTCCGGCCTTGGGTGAAACTCTATGACGAACAGCAGAAACTGATAGGCCAAGGCCTGCCAGCGGGCTGTCAGCGCACCTGATCAGCGCTATGCTTGTAATCTGTGACCCGCAAGCGGAGTTTCATCATGCGCCAGCCCATGATGCTGATCGCCCTCAGTGCACTGGGGGCTTGCGCCAGCCCCTTGCCACCCAAAGACCCGGCCCATGCCTGGGTCGACCTCTATACCGTCACCCCCGGTCGTACCATCATGGCCGACAAGCTCGATGGCAAGCGCCTCGACGACGGCCGGTACTTCCAGCTCACGCCGGGCCGCCA
Organism: Pseudomonas sp. RW10S2; assembly: GCF_014268985.1. Lineage (NCBI taxonomy): Bacteria > Pseudomonadati > Pseudomonadota > Gammaproteobacteria > Pseudomonadales > Pseudomonadaceae > Pseudomonas > Pseudomonas sp. RW10S2. The sequence continues at coordinate 5,634 of NZ_JABWRO010000070.1, forward strand.
TGAACTGGTGGTGCGCTTCGACTACGAGCTGACTGCCGGGCTCTTCACCACAAGCCCGACCGAGCGCACCTGCTACCTGACCGTGCGCTTCGACAACTTCAAGGCCGGTGAGCGCTATCGCCTCGAAGCCCGGGCCCCGGCGATGCAGCCGCAGGTATACCTGTACGACGCCAACCGCCAGGTGCTGGTGGACGAGCCGAGCAACATCTTCTGCATCCCATGAACAACGGGGTCGCGCTGCGACCCCGCTGCAACGACCGCTATTGGTCGTTCTTCTGGTAGATGATCTTTTTGGTCCCGCCATCGCAGCTGCCAACGACCATGTTCGGATCACTGACCTCGCTGTTGGGCACGATTTCCAGGGTGTAGGAAGGCACCCCGGCCGCCTGGATCTTCGCCTCGATCTCGGCCTTGAGCTCCTCGCACGGCTTGACTGCCGCCAGCGCGGAGGTGGCCAGCAAAGAGGCCAGAACGGCGAATGCTACGCGGATCATGGAACGGCTCCTCAAAGGGCAGGCAAGCTGCCGACCCTTCCAGACTACAGCAAGCAAAGCCTAACCTACGAGAGCAGCGTCGCATCCAGGCTGATCGTCGCGTTGAGCACCTTGGACACCGGGCATCCCGCCTTGGCCTTGTTGGCAATCTCCTGGAACTGCGCCTCACTGGCACCGGGGACCTTGGCCTTGAGGGTGAGATGCACGGCGGTAATGGCAAAGCCATCGGGCTGCTTGTCGAGGCTGACTTCGGCGACGGTGTCGATGCGTTCGGGCGTCAGCCCGGCCTCACCCAGCATCATCGATAGCGCCATCGAGAAGCAGCCCGCATGGGCCGCACCGATCAGCTCCTCGGGGTTGGTCCCAGGCGATCCTTCGAAGCGGGTATTGAAGCCATAGGGGTTCTGCTTGAGGGCGCCACTCTCGGTGGACAGCAGGCCCTTGCCATCCTTGAGCCCTCCCTGCCAGATCGCCGATGCTGTCTTTTTCATGATGCCTCCTGGATGTTCAGTGGGTGTCTCTATGGGTTCTGAGGACACTGCCTACGGCAAGTTCAGATCAATCCATGGTCAACCATTGAATCCATCGCAGGGTGCCCATACAGAGTCACAAAGGCCCTTGGCCAACCAATTTCCTGCGGAGGCTCCGATGACGCATCTGCGTGACCTGAAGATTTCCACCCTCGACCTGGTGCCAGTGCGCGCCGATGCCGGCCCGGCCCAGTCGCTACGCAACTCACTGGACCTGGCGCAGCACGTCGAGCGTTTCGGCTACAACCGGTTCTGGGTGGCCGAACACCACAACATGGACGGCATCGCCAGCTCGGCGACCTCGGTGCTGATGGGCTATCTCGCTGGCGGCACCTCGCGCATCCGCATCGGCTCGGGCGGGGTGATGCTGCCCAACCATGCGCCGCTGGTGATCGCCGAACAGTTCGGCACCCTGGCCAGCCTCTACCCCGGCCGCATCGACCTGGGCCTGGGCCGTGCGCCCGGTTCCGACCAGATGACCGCACGCGCCCTGCGCCGCGAGCGCTCTGGCAGCGCCGACGACTTCCCCGACGATGTCGAGGAGCTGTCGCGCTACCTCGGCCCACGTACCGACGATCAGAAAGTGATCGCCGTGCCCGGCCACGACACCGAAGTGCCGATGTGGCTGCTGGGTTCAAGCCTGTTCAGCGCGCAACTGGCCGGCATGCGCGGCATGCCATACGCCTTCGCCTCGCACTTCGCCCCGCGCTACATGCACGAGGCGATCCGCATCTACCGCGACCATTTCAAGCCGTCGACAACGCTGGACAAGCCCTACGTGATGCTGGGCATCCCGATGGTGGTGGCGGACAGCGACGAGAAGGCCGAATACCTGGCGACCTCGGTCTACCAGCGCATCCTCGCGCTGATCCGCGGCCAGAGCCTGATGCAGCGCCCACCCGTGCAGAGCATGGACGGCCTGTGGCTGCCCCATGAGCGTGATGCGGTGGGGAGTTTCCTTGGGCTGGCGATGATTGGCAGCCCGCAGAAGGTGCGGGCGAAGGTGGAGGTGCTGCTGGAGCAGACCGGCGCGGATGAGCTGATCTTCACCTGCGACCTGTATGAGCATGCCGATCGGGTGCGCTCGTATGAGCTGCTGGCGCAGGCGTTGAAGGGCGATTGAATGTCGTATGTGGAAGCAACTGCCTTAGTCGAAATCTAAAGGCCTGCCCAATCCCCATGCAGGAGCGGCGAACCGCCGCTCCTACAGGTATTGTGTTCGGATTTACGCCTCAACCGCGGCGATAGATGATTTCCTTGGTCCCGGCCTCGCAGCTGCCGATCACCTTGCCAGCCGGCGTGCCCTTGTCGACGATCTCCAGCGTATACCCCTGAACCCCCTTGGCATCGAGCTTGGCTGCAATTTCGCTCTTGAGCTCCTCGCACGGCTTACCTGCCGCCATCGCTCCACCGGCCAACATCATCAGGCCTACTGCCAGAAACACTTTCTTCATCGTCATCGTTCCTTATGCGGATCAAAAAAGCAGCATAGAGCACCGGCGTATACCGGTGCCCCTGGAAGTCATACGCCATAACTCAGGAACAGGCTATCCCCATACTGTTTCAACTGTTGGCGATGCGGAACCCGACCTTGAGCGTAACCTGGAAATGCGCAGCCTTGTTGTCGCGGATATGGCCACGCGTATCGACCACCTCGAACCACTCCAGGTGCTTGATGCTCTTGCCGGCTTCGGCCAGGGCATTGTTGATCGCATCTTCGATACTCGTGGGCGAGGAACCGACGAGCTCGATCTTCTTGTAGGTGTGATGATCGGACATGAACACTCTCCTTGGATGATGTGCTGGATTGAGCCTAGCAGCGCAGGCCCGGTTTACCTGCGAGCCATCGCCTCGGGCGAAAGTTCGATCGCACTTTCGGCACAGCGCGCAGTCGCACTCTTTACACCCTACTCAGCGAAGGAGAGTCCACATGGCCCGTAACGCACTGCGCAAGACCTCACTGGAAAGCATGGAAGCGGAGATCGAAAGCCTGCTCAAGACGCTGGAAGACCTCAAAGGCGATGCCTCGGAGGAAACGCAGAAAACCATGAAGGCCCTGCGCGGCAACGCCCAGAACGCCCTCAAGCATTCGCGCAGCCTGCTGACCGACGCCTACGAAGAAGTGAAGACCCGCACCCGGGAAACCGGCATCGCCACCCGTGACTACGCCCAGGAACACCCCTGGACCACCGCGGGCGTGGCCGTTGGCGCATTGGGCCTGCTTGCGGCCTACTTGCTGTGCCGCCGCAACTAGGGTCTGTATGAAAAGTCTTGAGACGAAGGTCAGGCAAGGCGAAAACAGCCGAGGAACGGCCGGGGTCGCGCTCGACTTTACGGGTTGTAAATGAGCATTCCGAGGCTGTTTTCAACGCAGCATCACCGAGTATCAAGGCTTTTCGGACAGAGCTTAAGCCTGCGCCTGCAACTCCCGGCGTAACCACTGCGCCAACTGCTCGGCGCGCCCATCGGCGGCGCGCCGCGGCACCCATAGCGCCAACGCCGCTGGCGTCGGCGAAAAACCCCACGGCGCCGCCAGGCGTCCGCCACGCAGATCGTCCGCCACCAGCGGTTGCGGCGCGATCGCCACCCCCAAACCCGCCACCGCAGCCTCCAGCAGGTAATACAGGTGCTCGAATGCCTGGCCGAAGGTCAGCGCACTGGCGTCCAGCCCTTGCTGCGCGGCCCAGGTCGGCCACGCCTGTGGACGCGAGGTGGTATGCAGCAAGGCTTCACCCAGCAGCGCACGTGCAGGGGCCTGGCACAGGCGCTCGAAGCCGGGAAAGTGCGGGCTGAGCACCGGCCCGATACGTTCCTCGGCCAGTACATGCACCTGCATGTCGGCGGGCCACGGCGGCTCGGCATACACCAGCAACGCATCCAACCCCGGGCGGCGCGGATCCAGATCGCCCTCTCCGGCCGACAGGTGCAGACGCAGCTCAGGCAGATCGGCCTTCAAACGCCCGAGCCGGGGAATGAACCACCGCGCCAGCAGGCTGCCGGAGCATCCCAGGACGAAGGGTGCATCGCTGACATCACGGCTGAGCTCGGCGCATACGCTGCGCAGGCGGTCGAAGGCATCGAAGCTGGCATCGCGCAGGCGAACCCCGGCATCTGTGAGTTTGATGCCACGCCCGTCCTTGATGAACAGCGCCACGCCGAGATGCTCCTCGAGCACCTTGATCTGCCGGCTCACCGCGCCGTGGGTCACGTGCAGCTGTTCGGCGGCCTGGCTGACGCTATTCAGCCGGGCAGTGGCCTCGAAAGCGCGCAGGGCATTGAGGGGAGGGAGGTCCTGAGGCATTTGACTTGTGAGTTTTCCTGACGAGTTGTCGCAATCTTATCGGTTTTCAGAGGACGTTGCGCTGGGTAGAGTAGGCCCATCGATCAGTGGTGGCCTCTTCGCGGGCAAGCCCGCTCCCACCAGTGCAGTGCTGTATTCAGCCTGCGGGAGCGGGCTTGCCCGCGACGAAGGCGACACGATCTTCCAATCCAGACCCCTATGGAGCGCCCCATGTCCCAGTCCCAATACCGCCCCGGCCCCGACGCCAATGGCCTGTTCGGCGCATTCGGCGGCCGCTACGTAGCCGAAACCCTGATGCCCCTGGTCCTGGACCTGGCCCGCGAGTACGAAGCGGCCAAGGCAGACCCCGAATTCCTCGAGCAGCTCGCCTACTTCCAGCGCGACTACATCGGCCGCCCCAACCCGCTGTACTTCGCCGAGCGCCTGACCGAGCACTGCGGCGGCGCGAAGATCTTCTTCAAGCGTGAAGAGCTCAACCACACCGGCGCGCACAAGGTGAACAACTGCATCGGTCAGGTGCTGCTGGCCAAGCGCATGGGCAAGAAGCGCCTGATCGCCGAGACCGGCGCCGGCATGCACGGCGTGGCCACCGCCACCGTCGCTGCGCGCTTCGGCCTGCCCTGCGTGATCTATATGGGCGCCACCGACATCGAGCGCCAGCAAGCCAACGTGTTCCGCATGAAGCTGCTGGGCGCCGAGATCGTTCCGGTCACCGCCGGCACCGGCACCCTGAAGGACGCCATGAACGAGGCCCTGCGCGACTGGGTCACCAACGTCGAAGACACCTTCTACCTGATCGGCACCGTGGCCGGCCCGCACCCGTATCCGGCGATGGTCCGCGATTTCCAGTCGATCATCGGCAAGGAAACCCGCGCCCAGTTGCACGAGAAGGAAGGCCGCCTGCCAGACAGCCTGGTCGCCTGCGTCGGCGGCGGCTCCAACGCCATGGGCCTGTTCCACAACTTCCTCGAAGACGAAAGCGTGCAGATCATCGGCGTCGAAGCCGGTGGCCATGGCGTGCACACCGACAAGCATGCCGCCAGCCTCAACGGCGGCGTCCCTGGCGTACTGCACGGCAACCGCACCTACCTGCTGCAGGACGACGATGGCCAGATCACCGATGCCCACTCGATCTCCGCCGGCCTGGACTACCCCGGCATCGGCCCCGAGCACGCCTACCTGCACGAAGTGAAGCGGGTCGAATACGTCAGCATCACCGACGACGAAGCCCTGGACGCCTTCCACGCCACCTGCCGCCTCGAAGGCATCATCCCGGCGCTGGAGAGCTCCCACGCCCTGGCCGAGGCGATCAAGCGCGCCCCGAACCTGCCCAAGGATCACCTGATGGTCGTGTGCCTTTCCGGCCGCGGCGACAAAGACATGCAAACCGTGATGAACCACATGGCTGCCCAGGAGAAACAGGCATGAGCCGTCTTGAACAACGTTTCGCCGACCTGAAGGCCGAAGGCCGCTCGGCACTGGTCACCTTCATCACTGCAGGCGACCCTGGCTACGATGCCTCGCTGAAAATCCTCAAGGGCCTGCCTGAAGCCGGCGCCGACGTGATCGAGCTGGGCATGCCCTTCACCGACCCGATGGCCGACGGCGTGGCGATCCAGCTCGCCACCCTGCGCGCCCTGGAGGCCGGCCAGACCCTGGCGAAAACCCTGCAGATGGTCCGCGAATTCCGCGTCGACAACCAGACCACGCCGATCGTGCTGATGGGCTACTACAACCCGATCCACCGCTTTGGCGTGGAACAGTTCGTCGCCGAGGCGAAGGCCGTCGGCGTCGATGGTCTGATCATCGTCGACCTGCCGCCAGAGCACGACGCCGAGCTGGCAACCCCGGCCCAGGCCGCGGGTATCGACTTCATCCGCCTGACCACCCCGACCACCGACGACGTGCGTCTGCCGCGTGTGCTCGAGCGCAGCTCGGGTTTCGTCTACTACGTGTCGGTGGCCGGTGTGACCGGTGCGGGCTCGGCGACCACCGAGCACGTCAAGGAGGCCATCGCCCGCCTGCGTCGCCACACCGACCTGCCGATCAGCGTCGGTTTCGGCATCCGTACGCCAGAGCAGGCCGCAGCGATCGCCAAGCTGTCCGATGGCGTGGTGGTGGGCTCGGCGCTGGTCGACAAGATCGCCCAGGCCAAGTCACCCGAACAGGCTGTGAGCGATGTGCTGAGCCTGTGCTCGGCGCTGGCTGAAGGGGTGCGCGGCGCCCGGGGCTGAGGGGGAACTGGCGTACGACAGTTCCATGCACATGCATTCGGCTACCTGATAATTTTGCTAGTTGTGTCAGGCCTTCAGAGATCGCAAGCTGAAAGCTCACTAACTTGCTGAAGGAATAGCCGATATGCGTGTACTCTCAACCGCACTTCTTGCTCTGTTTATGTCAGGCACTGCACTTGCTGCAACTTGCCCCGAGCCCAAGGACATCAAGGAAGCCTCGACACAATCCACCGAGGATGGCTTCAGTGGCTATCACTACACTTCTGCAGATGGCAAATGGAAAGGCTTTGCGCCGAATGCCGATGACAAGGGCACCAAGGAAGTTCAGCTGGCCTCGTTGAAATTCGTCAACTCGCAGGAAGGTTCGACCTCCACTATTTGTCGCTACACGGACGCCAAAGGCGGAGGCCTGAGTCTTTCAAGCAAGAAATAATAAGAGGGGGGCGCCTAGCGCGCCCTTCTTTTGCGCATTTCTTGGCTCAATCCGTAGCAACAGATGGGTTCGATAGGCTGAGCTCACGCTCCAGCCACTCCACAAACCGCTCGATCAACGCCCCACGCCGCTTGCGTGGCGGCAACACCACGTAATAGCCACGCGACGAACGCAAACTCCCTTCCACTGGCCGGCACAGCAACCCCTGCTCGACCAGCCCGTCGACCAGATGCCCCCAGCCAATCCCGACCCCTTGCCCGGCGATCGCCGCCTGGATCAACAAGGTGTAATTATCGAAGCGCAACTGCCCTGGTGGTGGCGGGCTGACCACGCCGAAACCGCGAAACACCCCCGCCCAGTCGAACCAGCCACTGGCCTGTTCACCGCGTAGATGCAACAAGGGCAATCGTTCCAAAGCCACTGCTGACAAGGGTTTGCCATCAGTCAGCCGAGGGCTGCAAACCGGAAAGACCTCTTCATCGAACAACCAGCGGCTTTCGCCCTGATGAAAGCGCCCGTCGCCAAACAGCACGGCCACATCAATATCGGGGCGCAGCATCCCCTGACTGCGCTCACCGGTCACCAGGCTCACGTCCACCTGTGGATAAGCCTCGTGGAAGCGCTGCAGCCGGGGCATCAGCCAGAAGGCCGCAAAGGCGAAGTCGGTGGCCACCTGCAGCACCTCGTGCTGGCCGCGGCCGCCCGCCTCGGCGATGCCTTCGTCCATCGCCTGCAAGCCCTGGTGGACCTGTTCGAACAGCGACTGGCCCGCATCCGTCAGCTCGATCCCCCGGTAGATCCGGTCGAACAGGCGCGTGCCCAACTGCGCCTCGAGCCGCTTGACCTGCTGGCTCACCGCCGGCTGCGTGGTGCCCAGTTCCAGTGCCGCCGCCGTGAAACCGCGCAGGCGCGCCGCCGCCTCGAACACGCGCAAGCTTTCCAGTGACATGCCCGCAAGGTGCTCAAACATAAGCTCAGCTAATCCCAGTCATTGCCCGCCATGGGCTTTACCCATGTTATCCACAGCCGCATCCTCGATCGCAAGCAATTCACATAACGTTCGACGATGGAAGGGCACCCCATGAAGCAACCCAACATCCTGTTCATCATGGCCGACCAGATGGCCGCGCCTATGCTGCCAATCTACAACCCCTCGCCGATCAGGATGCCGAACCTCGCCCGCCTCGCCGAACAGGCTGTGGTCTTCGATTCGGCCTACTGCAACAGCCCGCTGTGCGCGCCGTCGCGCTTCACCCTGGTGAGCGGCCAGTTGCCCAGCCGCATCGGCGCCTACGACAACGCCGCCGACTTTCCCGCCGACATCCCCACCTACGCCCACTACCTGCGCCGCCTCGGCTACCGCACCGCGCTGTCGGGCAAGATGCATTTCTGCGGCCCCGACCAGTTGCACGGCTATGAAGAGCGCCTGACCAGCGACATCTACCCCGCCGATTACGGCTGGGCGGTGAACTGGGACGCCCCCGACGTGCGCCCGAGCTGGTACCACAACATGTCCTCGGTGCTACAGGCCGGGCCGTGCGTACGCACCAACCAGCTGGATTTCGACGAGGAAGTGGTGTTCAAGGCGCAGCAGTACCTGTACGACCACGTCCGCGAGGATGACGGTCGGCCGTTCTGCCTGACGGTGTCGATGACCCATCCCCACGACCCCTACACCATCCCGCGGCGCTACTGGGATCTCTACGCGTCTGTGGATATCCCGCTGCCGCGCGACGAAATCGCCCAGGACCAGCAAGACCCCCACTCGCAGCGCCTGCTCAAGGTCTACGACCTGTGGGACAAGCCGCTGCCTGTGGACAAGATCCGCGACGCCCGCCGCGCCTACTTCGGCGCCTGCAGCTACATCGACGACAACATCGGCAAGCTGCTGCAGACCCTCGAGGATTGCGGCCTGGCCGACGACACGCTGATCGTGTTCTCCGGCGACCATGGCGACATGCTTGGCGAGCGCGGGCTCTGGTACAAGATGCACTGGTTCGAGATGTCGGCGCGGGTGCCGCTTCTGGTCCATGCGCCCAAGCGTTTCGCCGCGGCGCGGGTCAGCGCCAGCGTGTCCACCTGTGACCTGCTGCCGACCCTGGTCGAGCTGGCAGGCGGGGCTGTGGATAACAGCCTGCACCTGGACGGCCGCTCGCTGCTCGGCCACCTGCAAGGGCAGGGCGGACACGACGAGGTGATCGGCGAATACATGGCCGAGGGTACGGTCGGGCCGCTGATGATGATTCGGCGTGGCGCGTACAAGTTCGTGTACAGCGAAGACGACCCGTGCCTACTCTACGACCTGAGCCGCGACCCGCACGAGCGGGAGAACCTCACCGGCAGCCCGGATCACCAGGGCTTGCTGCAGGCATTTGTCGATGAAGCCAGGCAACGCTGGGACGTTTCCAGCCTGCGCCAGCAGGTGCTCGCCAGCCAACGTCGCCGCCGTCTGGTGGCCGAGGCCCTGGCCATCGGCAAGCTGAAAAGCTGGGACCACCAACCCCTGGTCGACGCCAGCCAACAGTACATGCGCAACCATATCGATCTCGATGACCTCGAGCGCAAGGCACGTTATCCACAGCCCGCACCCATGGATTGAGAAGAGAGGCCGCCATGCAGAAGTTCTCCACCGCCGTGATCGCCCTGGCCCTGGGCCTTGGCGCCCTGACCGCCCAGGCGGCCGACAGCGACACGCAATGCAGCACCGTCAAACTGGCTGACCCCGGCTGGAGCGATATCGCCTCCACCAACGCCATCGCCCGCTTGCTGTTCGAAAGCCTGGGCTACCAGGTGAAGATCGACAGCCTGGCCGTGCCGATCATCTACGGCGGCCTGAAAGATGGCCGCGTGGACGCCTTCCTCGGCAACTGGATGCCAGCGCAGCAGGGCTTTCATGACAAATACATCGCCACCGGCGACGTGAAACAATTGTCGCGCAACCTCGAAGGCACCGAGTTCACCCTGGCAGTGCCCGACTACGTGTGGAATGCCGGTATCAAGGACTTCGCCGACCTGCAGAAACACGCCGAGCAGTTCGACAAGAAACTCTACGGCATCGGCTCCGGCGCGCCGGCCAACCTGTCGCTCAAAGAGATCATCGACACGAACGCGTTCGACCTCGGGCAGTGGAAGCTGATCGAGTCCAGCGAGCAGGCAATGCTGGCGCAGGTCGACCGCGCCGTGAAGAAGAACCAGTTCATCACCTTCCTCGGCTGGACACCGCACCCGATGAACGTGAAGCTGAAGATGCACTACCTCACCGGTGGCGAAAAATGGTTCGGCAGCAGGGGCGAGGTGTTCACCCTGGTGCGCAACGGTTATCCACAGGCGTGCCCGAATGCCGCGAAGCTGCTGGGCAATCTGGTATTTACCCTGGATATGGAGAACGCCATCATGGCCGAGGTTGTGGACAAGAAGGTCAGTTTCGACCAGGCGGCCAAGGCGTGGGTGAAGGCTCATCCACAAGTGCTGCAGGCGTGGCTCGCTGGCGTGAGCAGCAAGGCTGGCGGTGATGGACTGGAGGCCGTCAAGGGCAAACTCTGATTTCTGACTCGCCCGCGAATGCTGTGGTGCATTCACTGACGCATTCGCGGGCAAGCCCGCTCCTACAGTTGGTATGAATCCGCTCCAGACAGGGGCAAAACTCAGGACTGTGAATAACCCATGCCTCGCCTGACCCATCTGCTGCCCTTCCTGACCTGGCTTCCCCGGCAATCCGGCCGCAGCCTGCGCCAGGACCTGCTGGTGGGTCTGAGCGGCGCGATCCTCGCCCTGCCGCAATCCATCGCCTATGCGCTGATTGCCGGCCTGCCCGCCGAATACGGCCTGTATGCGGCCATCGTGCCGGTACTGATCGCCTGCCTGTGGGGGTCGTCCTGGCACCTGATCTGCGGCCCCACCGCCGCCATCTCCATCGTCCTCTACGCCAGCGTCAGCCCGCTGGCCGTGGCCGGCAGCAGCGACTACGTGACCCTCGTCCTCCTGCTGACCTTTCTTGGCGGGGTGTTCCAACTGCTGCTCGGGCTGCTGCGCTTCGGCGCACTGGTCAACTTCGTCTCCCATTCCGTGGTGCTCGGTTTCACCCTGGGTGCCGCCATCGTCATTGCCCTTGGCCAGTTGCCGAATCTGATGGGCATGGACTTGCCCAGCCAGGCCACGGCACTCAAGACCGCCCAGGACCTGTTCGCCCATGCCCGCGAAGTGGACCTGCCCTCGCTGGGGCTGGGCCTGGCCACCTTGCTGATTGGCATCGCCATCAAGCTCGTGCGCCCGCGCTGGCCGGCGCTGTTGATCAGCCTGGTGCTGGTGAGCCTGGTGGCGTGGCTGCTGCCCGGTTACTTCGCCCACGTGCCCCGCGTTCCTGCGTTCAGCGGCCATCTGCCGCCCCTGAGCCCGCTGCCGTTGCTCGACCTGGACCTGATCCTGCGCCTGCTGCCCAGCGCCGTGGCGGTGGGCATGCTCGGGCTGGTCACCAGCCTGTCGATCGCCCGCTCGTTGTCAGCACGTTCGGAACAACTGATCGACGCCGACCAGGAGATCCGCGCCCAGGGCTTTTCCAACATGGGCGGCGCGTTTTTCTCGGGTTACCTGTCGTCAGGTTCGTTCACCCGCTCCGGGCTGAGCTTCGAGGCGGGCGCCCGTTCCCCCATGGCCGGGGTGTTCTCGGCGCTGTGGGTGGCGCTGTTCGCCGTGGCCGGCGCCGGGCTCATCGCTCACCTGCCGATCCCGGCGATGGCCGGCAGCATCCTGCTGATTTGTTGGGGGCTGGTGGATCACCGGGCGATTCGCGCGTTGTTCCGGGTCAGTCGTTCGGAGTTCCTGGTGATGGCGCTGACTGCGGCGGCCACCCTGTTGCTGGAGCTACAGACGGCGATCTACGCGGGAGTACTGGCGTCGCTGTTCTTCTACCTCAAGCGCACCTCGCGGCCGCGGGTGCAGCAGAGCCGTGAAGGGGAGGCGGACGTGCTGCGGGTCGGTGGCTCGATCTTCTTCGGTGCCGCGCATTATCTGCAGGTACGCCTGCAGCGCTGCCAAGGGCCGCATGTGGTGATCGACGCGCGACAGATCAACTTCATCGACTATTCGGGTGTGGATATGTTGCACCGCGAGGCACGGCGGCTGGTACGCAATGGCGGCAGCCTGACCCTGCATCGGGCCAGGCCCCAGGTGGTGGAGGAATTGCAGAAGCTGGAGGGGATCGACGGGTGTCCGATCAGGTTCGAGGAGTAAGTCCTACCCCCGCGCCAACTGCCGCCGCAATTCATCCAGCACTGGCCCGGTCTCAGGCCGAACCCCACGCCAGACATAAAACGCCTCGGCCGCCTGCTCGGCGAGCATTCCCAGCCCATCCAGCACTTTCGCCGCCCCAAGCTTCGTCGCCCACTGGCAGAACGGCGTCGGCTCCTTGCCATACATCATGTCGTAGCACACGGTGCGACCAGCCTCGACCAGGCTCTCGGCAATCGGCGGCAGCTCACCCGACAGGCTTGCCGAAGTAGCGTTGATGATCACGTCCACCGGCTCCTGCAACCAGGCAAAGCCGCTGGCGACCACCGGCCCGAGTTCATCGAACTCGCGCGCCAGCTGCTCGGCCTTTTCCACTGTGCGATTGGCGATCACCAGCGATTGCGGCTTATGCGCCAGGATCGGCTCCAGCACGCCACGCACCGCACCACCGGCGCCGAGAATCAGGATGCGCTTGCCCGCCAGCGTGACCCCGGCATTCACCGTCAGGTCGCGCACCAGGCCTGCGCCATCGGTGTTGTCGCCCTGCAACGTGCCATCGGCCAACAGGGTCAGGGTGTTGACCGCGCCCGCGCGTTGCGCCCGTGGCGTGAGGCTGTCGCACAGGCGGTAGGCTTCTTCCTTGAATGGCACGGTCACGTTGGCGCCGCTGCCCTGCTTGAAGAAGCCGCGGGCGCAGTCGCTGAACTCGTCCAGCGGCGCCAGCAGGGTGCTGTATTCCAGATCCTGGCCGGTCTGCTCGGCGAACAGGCGGTGGATCAGCGGCGACTTGCTGTGGCCGATGGGGTTACCGAAAACGACGTACTGGTCCATGGGGAATCCTCGGTTATCCACAGATTTACTGGCCGAGCCAGTCGCGGTCCTGCAGGAAGTAATCGGTCAGACGCGCCTCCTCGCTGCCAGGGGTGGCCTTCCAGTCGTAGCCCCAACGAACCTGCGGCGGCAACGACATGAGGATCGACTCGGTACGCCCGCCGGATTGCAGGCCGAACAGCGTGCCGCGGTCGTAGACCAGGTTGAATTCGACATAGCGCCCGCGGCGATATTCCTGGAATTCGCGCTGCTGCGCGGTGTAGGGGGTGTCCTTGCGCCGCTGCACGATCGGCAGGTAGGCGTCGATGTAGGCATCGCCGATGGCACGGATGAAGGCGAAGCAGGTGTCGAAATCCCACTCGTTCAGGTCATCGAAGAACAGCCCGCCAATGCCACGGGGTTCGCCGCGGTGCTTGAGGTGGAAGTAGCGGTCGCACCAGGCCTTGTAGCGCGGGTACACGTCGGCACCGAAGGGGGCACAGGCCTGTTCGGCGACGCGGTGCCAGTGGATGCAGTCTTCCTCGTTGCCGTAGTACGGGGTCAGGTCGAAGCCGCCGCCGAACCACCACACCGCTTCTTCGCCCTCTTTCTCGGCGATGAAGAACCGCACATTGGCGTGGGACGTTGGCACATGCGGGTTGTGCGGGTGGATCACCAGCGACACGCCCAGCGCCTCGAAGCCACGGCCGGCCAGCTCCGGACGGTGCGCACTGGCCGACGGTGGCAGGCCGGCGCCGAACACATGGGAGAAGTTGACCCCGCCTTTCTCGATCAGCTTGCCCTCGCCGATCACCCGGGTACGACCGCCGCCGCCAGCATCGCGAACCCAAGCGTCCTCGACGAAGCGGGCGCCGCCGTCCTCGGTTTCGAGGGCGGCGCAGATGCGGTCTTGCAGGTCGAGCAGATAGGCCTTCACGGCCTCGGTGCGGCTGGTCATCGGGTCACCTGGGAGGGGCAGGGAGGAATTCGCCGCGTAGCATACCACCGGCCAGCGCCGCGCCGCAGTTGACGGCAGTCAAGCAAAGGCGTCCGATAGAGGGCCTTTGCGATGACGACAACAGGAGTGTGTGATGGCCAAGCGTATTCAGTTCAGCCAGCATGGCGGCCCGGAAGTCCTGCAGCTCGTGGAATTCGAACCGACACCGCCCGGCCCGCAGCAGGTGCGCGTGCGCAACCATGCGATCGGTCTGAATTTCATCGATACCTATTTCCGTGGCGGGCTCTACGCGCCGCCATCACTGCCTTCTGGCCTGGGCACCGAAGGTGCGGGGGTGGTCGATGCGGTGGGCGAGGGCGTCACCCGCTTGAAGGTCGGCGACCGCGTAGGCTACGGCGGCGGGCCGCTGGGCGCCTATGGCGAATACCACACCCTGCCGGAAGCGAACCTGGTGAAGCTGCCCGACAGCATCAGCTTCGAGCAGGCTGCGGCCGTGATGCTCAAGGGCCTGACCACCCAGTACCTGCTCAAGCAGACCTACGCGGTGCAGCCCGGCGACTTCATTCTGTTCCACGCCGCCGCAGGTGGCGTCGGCTCGCTGGCCTGCCAATGGGCCAAGGCCTTGGGTGCCAAGCTGATCGGCACTGTCAGTTCCGCAGAAAAAGCCGAGCGCGCCAAGGCGCTGGGGGCCTGGGCGACCATCGATTACAGCCATGAAGACGTGGCCAAGCGTGTGCTGGAGCTGACCGAAGGCCAGAAGTGCGCGGTGGTGTACGACGGCGTCGGTGCCGACACCTGGCTGACCTCCCTCGACTGCCTGCGCCCGCGTGGCTTGATGGTGAGCTTCGGCAATGCCTCCGGCGCGGTGAGTGGCGTGAATCTGGGAATTCTGTCGCAGAAGGGCTCGCTGTACGTGACCCGGCCGACCCTGGCCAGCTACGCCAACAACGCCGAGAACACCCAGGCCATGGCCGATGACCTGTTCGCGATGATTGCCAGCGGCAAGTTGGTGGTGGATATCCAGCAGCGGTATCCGCTGGCGGAGGCTGCGAAGGCGCAGGCCGAGTTGTCGGCGCGGCGGACGGTGGGGTCGACGGTGCTGTTGCCCTGAGGTCATGACGGTACAAGTCAAAGCTGGGTAATTCGGCTTGTACCGTAGGCTTTGCTTATCAATCGTAATGAAAACGGCATTGCAATACCGTTAGCTGCCCACCCTCATAGAAATAGACGAGGCGATGCTCTCGGGTAATACGCCGTGACCAGTATCCAGAAAGGTCTCCCTTGAGTGGTTCAGGCTTGCCAGTCCCCTTGAAAGGCGTACGACAGCACTCACGAATGAGTGCATTGATCACCTCGAAAATCGCCGAATCGACTGCTCGCCAGTGGTGATAGTCTTCCCATCCCTCAGCAGTGAACGCAACGCTCACAGAATTTCGCACCTCAATCTTGTTGCGGTGCTTTGACTTCATGTTCATTGATGATCAGCTCATGGGCAGCGGGCTTACCCGACCTATGCTGTTCGACAGATGAGCGCAAGCGCTTGGCATTGGCTGAAGAGCTCAGCAAGTACAGGGTTTCCTGCATGCCGTTGTAGTCCTCAAGAGAAAGCATCACCACGGGCTCGCCACGTTGGCGCGTGATGATTGCCGGCTCGTGGTCACGACATACGTCATCCATCGTTTGTTTCAGATCGGCGCGAGCTTGGCTAAAGGTAATTACGTGCATTGTCCAATCCTTCCCGGATAACAAAGGAGAGCTGAGCGAACATTGTACAATGTAACGTACACATCTCAATGACCTACCATCGGCGTCTTCGTCGCTTGTTCAGGATGGAATGCTTCGCAAAGCCCGAGAAGCTTATTGTCCAAGGGCTGTGCAGAAAACTTCATGCATTCAGCGAAGCGCGTAGTTGTTTTCCGAACCCGTTAAGAGGACTCACCAGGTTTCACTGTCGACTCGATCCCATCCAGCATCGCTTCAACCAGGCCCTCTGCCAGCTCGATGGCATGCAGGCTCGACCAGAACATGCCGCGACCTTCGTCACTCAAGTGGTCAATGGCTTTGATGCCAGTGTCGTAGGCGCAGCGCAGGTAGAGCGCGACGTGGACCAAGGCGTCGTGGGGTTCGATATCGGGGTTGACGGTGAAGAGCGGGGGATGGCCGGCGTCGCAGCGGCCGAAGGGGTGGGCGGTGGTTTTTGGGAGGGGTGGGTCGGGGACTATCTTCTTCACTTTTGATCTCCTGAATAGACCAACCCCCATCCGTTACCACGCGAATGGGTGGCGGCTGCACGCGGGGTGGTAAACCGGGAGGAGACCTCAGACCCGGCAGGCGTAAGCCTCCCGCGCACAGCCACCATGACTGCGGAGATCATCCTCTTCGGGTTACCACACCCGATCGCCAAGTTATTCGGCGACGGTCTGGAGCCTAGAGGTAGACGTTCCCACTGAGAAGGTAATGGCGATCGACAGGCCGCGTAGGATATTTCCCTAAATCAGAAATGTGCAGCCTCAAGGATCAGAATCAGAAAGATCACACCGCTGCTCCGCACGTTGTAGGAGCAACTGTCTTGTTCAAAATCTAAAGGCCAGCCCAATCCCTGTGGAAGCGGCCTTGTGCCGCGATCACCGGCATAGCCGGTGCCATGTATCGCGGTGTTCCTTTCGCGGGCAAGCCCGCTCCTACAAGGTGTGAACAATCACCCCGGCCGCACCACCTCGCCTGTCAACAGGTCGCGAATCACACTCGGATTCCTGCGTCCGCCCAGCGCGCCGCCGAGCACCAGGTCCAGCTCGTTGTGGAAATACTGCTCGACCCGCAACCGGCTCTTGGCCGCCGGCCGCCCGGCAGGATTGGCGGAGGTGGAGATCAGCGGCCCCACCAGCGCGCACAGCTCGCGCACCTGCGGATGATCGCTGACCCGCAGCGCCACCGTATCGTGCTGGCCAGTCACCCACTCGGGCAACAGGTCCTGGTGCGGCACCAGCCAGGTGTTCGGGCCCGGCCAGGTGCTGCCCATGCGATCGATCCAGTCCTGGGGGAATTCCTCGAACAGGAAGTCGAACTGACGGATGTTGTCGGCGACCAGGATCAGGCCTTTATCCACAGGGCGTGACTTGAGCGCCAACAGGCGGTACACCGCGTCTTCGTTCCACGGGTCGCAGCCCAGGCCCCAGACCGCTTCCGTCGGATAGGCGATCACCGCACCCGCCTTCACCTCACGCGCGGCTTGTTGCACACGCCAACTGCTCACCATTGCTGTCTCTCCGCTTTAAGCCTGATGCGCAGTGTACTTAGGCGGAACGGGCAAACCAACGTCCGGCTTCACTGCTCACCCGCCCTTCGAGTTCGAGCTCGGTCAGACTGGCCAGTACCTGGGCCAGTGGCAGCCCGCTGCTGTGGGCCAGGCCCTCGCTGGTCTGTGGAGCGGCATGCAGCAACGCCAGCAGTGGATGACCCGGCTTCTCCACAGACGCGGGAGGCAGGTTCTGCCAACCGCGCAGGCTGTCGAGGATCTGCCCGACACTCTCCACCAGCAGCGCACCATCGCGAATCAGTTGATGGCAGCCCTTGGCGCCAGGGTGGTGAATGGAGCCGGGAATCGCGTACACCTCCCGACCCTGTTCGGCTGCCAGCCGGGCGGTGATCAACGAACCACTGGCCAGGCCGGCCTCCACCACCAGCACGCCGAGCGACAGGCCGCTGATGATGCGGTTGCGCCGCGGGAAGTTACCGGCCAGTGGCCCGGCGTCCAGCGGGTACTCCGAAACCAGCGCGCTGCCGTTGTCGATCATGGCCCGTGCCAAGTCGCGATGGCGCTGTGGATAAAGTTTTTGCAACCCCGTGCCGAGCACCCCGATCGTGTGGCCGCCGGCGTTCAACGCAGCCCGATGAGCGGCGCCGTCGACACCCAGTGCCAAGCCGCTGGTGATGGTGAACCCGGCCTGAGCCAGGCAACGGGAAAACGCACCGGCCGTATCCAGCGCCGGGGGTGACGCACGCCTGCTGCCGACGATCGCCAACTGCGGCCGTTCGAGCAAGGCAGGGTCGCCGGCGACGAAAAGCAAAGGCGGCGGATCATCTATCTCGGCCAGCAATGCCGGGTATCCAGGGCCGTCCCACATCAGTAAACACTGGCCCGGACGCTCTAGCCAGGCCATTGCAGCCAATGCGCCATCGCGTACTTGCGCACTGCGCCGGGCGTCTATACTGGAAGCCTTCAGGCCCAGAGCACGCCAGGCGCTGGCCGGGGCACTGAGTGCCGAAGAGGCACTGCCGAATGCTTCGATGAGGGTATGGAAACGACGCAAGCCAATATCGGGAAGGCGATGCAGACGCAGCCGCGCCTCCAGTTCCGCTGGAGTGCAAGGCGACGAACGGGATGGGTTCATGGTGGATCATCCTTGATCGGCAGGAGGCCAATAAGCGGGCACATCCTGTGGATAACTTTGTGGGTAACACTTTGAAAAGCTGTCGACTGAAACGCCAGCTATCAAGCTCATAGAGACCCTAGCCAAGCTTCCCAGGTGCCGAACGCTCCATTTCCCTTTATTATGTGTGCTCAGTTTTCAACCAAACGCACAGTGACTGCCTGACCCTATGGCCATCTTGAACATCCTCGAATTCCCCGACCCGCGCCTGCGCACCCTCGCCAAACCGGTAACGGAGTTCGACGACGCCCTGCACCAGCTGATCGACGACATGTTTGAAACCATGTACGAAGCGCCCGGCATCGGCCTGGCCGCGACCCAGGTCAACGTGCACAAGCAGGTCGTGGTGATGGATCTTTCCGAAGATCGCAGCGAGCCGCGGGTGTTCATCAACCCCAGCGTCGAAGAGCTGACCCACGACATGGGCCAGTACCAGGAAGGCTGCCTGTCGGTGCCAGGCTTCTACGAGAACGTCGACCGCCCGCTGCGCGTGCGGGTCAAGGCCCAGGATCGCGACGGCAATCCCTTCGAGCTCGAGGCCGAAGGCCTGCTGGCGGTGTGCGTGCAGCACGAGTTCGATCACCTCAACGGCAAGCTGTTCGTCGACTACCTGTCTCAGCTCAAACGCGACCGGATCAAGAAGAAGCTGGAAAAGCAGCACCGCCAGCAAGCCTGATCCCCACCTTCCAGAAGGCTTGCTCCGGCAAGCCTTTTTCTTTTTTGAAGCGAGAACTCCATGCGCATCGTCTTCGCAGGCACCCCAGAGTTTGCCGCCGAACACCTCAAGGCCCTGCTCGACAGCCCGTACGAAATCGTGGCCGTCTACACCCAGCCCGACCGTCCCGCCGGCCGGGGCCAGAAGCTCATGCCGAGCGCGGTCAAGGCGTTGGCCGTGGCCCACGACATTCCGGTGCTGCAACCGCCGACCCTGCGCAACGCCGAAGCCCAGGCCGAACTGGCCGCGCTCGCGCCTGACCTGATGGTGGTGGTCGCCTATGGCCTGATCCTGCCGCAGGCGGTGCTGGATATTCCCCGCCTTGGCTGCATCAACAGCCATGCCTCGCTGTTGCCTCGCTGGCGCGGTGCGGCGCCGATCCAGCGCGCCGTGGAGGCGGGCGACGCCGAAAGCGGTGTGACGGTGATGCGCATGGAAGCGGGCCTGGACACCGGCCCCATGCTGCTCAAGGTCAGCACGCCGATCAGCGCCGAAGACACCGGCGGCAGCCTGCATGATCGCCTTGCCCAGATGGGCCCGGGCGCCGTGGTTCAAGCCATCGCCGGCCTTGCCGACGGCAGCTTGCAGGGCGAGGTGCAGGACGACGCCCTGGCCACTTATGCGCACAAGCTGAACAAGGACGAGGCACGCCTGGACTGGAACCGTCCGGCGCTGGAGCTGGAACGCCTGATCCGCGCCTTCAACCCGTGGCCGGTGTGCCACAGCACCCTCGACGGCGAAACCGTGAAGGTGCTGGGCGCGAACTTGTCCACAGGCAACGGCGCTCCGGGCGAGATCCTGTCCGCCAGCAAGGACGGCCTGGTGGTCGCCTGCGCTGACGGCGCCCTGAGCCTGACGCGCCTGCAACTGCCCGGTGGCAAGGCCCTGGCCTTTAGCGACCTGTTCAACAGCCGCCGCGAGAAGTTCGCAAGCGGCAAGGTGCTCGGCCAATGAACCCACGCCTGGCTGCCGCCCGCGCCCTTGCGGCCGTACTCAGCGGCAAGGCTTCGCTGAACAGCTCGCTGCCCGCGCAACTGGACAAGGTCGAGGAGCGCGATCGCGGCCTGACCCAGGACCTGGCCTTCGGCACCGCCCGCTGGCAACCACGCCTGGACCTGCTTGCCGCACAACTGCTGCAGAAGCCGTTCAAGGCCGCCGACGCCGATGTGCAGGCGCTGCTGCTGGTCGGCCTGTACCAGCTGTTCTACACACGCATTCCGGCCCACGCCGCCATCGGCGAAACCGTCGGCTGCGCCGACAAGCTCAAGAAGCCTTGGGCAAAGGGCCTGCTCAACGCCGTGCTGCGCCGCGCCCAGCGTGAGGGCGAGGAACTGCTCGCCAGCCTGGAGCGCGACCCGGTGGTCCGCACCGCGCACCCGCGCTGGCTGCAGAAGTCGCTCAAGGCGTTCTGGCCGGAGCAATGGGAAGCCATCTGCGCCGCCAACAACGCCCACCCGCCGATGATCCTGCGGGTCAACCGCCGTCATCACAGCCGTGATGCGTACCTGGCGCTGCTGGCTGATGCTGGCATCGGCGCCAGCGCTTGCCCGTTCAGCCGCGATGGCATCGTGCTGGCCGAAGCCTGCGATGTGCGCAGCCTGCCGGGCTTCGCCGACGGCTGGATCAGCGTGCAGGACGAAGCCGCACAGCTGTCGGCCGACCTGCTGGAGCTGGCCCCCGGCCAACGTGTGCTCGATGCCTGCTGCGCCCCGGGCGGCAAGACCTGCCACCTGCTCGAAGCCGAACCGGGCCTGGCGCAGATGGTCGCCATCGACCTGGAGGCCAAGCGCCTGGCGCGGGTGCGCGAAAACCTCGACCGGCTGCAGCTCGATGCCGAGCTGATCGCCTGTGATGCCCGCGATACCGCCAGCTGGTGGGACGGCAAGCCGTTCCAGCGCATCCTGCTCGATGCGCCGTGCTCGGCCACAGGCGTGATCCGCCGCCACCCGGACATCAAGCTGACCCGTCAGGCCGAGGACATCCCGGCCCTGGCCGCACTGCAGGGAGAGCTGCTCGATGCGCTGTGGCCAACACTCGAAGTCGGCGGCATGCTGCTCTACGCCACCTGCTCGAGCCTGCCGACCGAGAACACCGACGTGATAGACGCCTTCCTCGCCCGCACCCCCGGTGCCCGTGAGCTCGACCTGGCGACCGAGGCCGGCCTGCGCCAGCCCCACGGCCGCCAGCTACTGGCCCAGGAAGGCGGCCACGACGGCTTTTACTATGCCAAGCTGATCAAGATCGCCGCCTCGCGCGGATAAGAACAAAAGGTAGGGAGTAGCGGATGAAGATCATCATCCTCGGCGCAGGCCAGGTAGGCGGTACGCTGGCCGAACACCTGGCGAGCGAAGCCAACGACATCACGGTGGTCGACACCGATGGCGAGCGCTTGCGTGACCTGGGCGACCGCCTCGACATCCGCACCGTGCAGGGCCGCGCCTCGCTGCCCACGGTACTGCGCCAGGCCGGCGCCGATGATGCCGACATGCTGGTGGCAGTGACCAACAGCGACGAGACCAACATGGTCGCCTGCCAGGTGGCCTATTCGCTGTTCCACACCCCGACCAAGATCGCCCGGGTGCGCGAATCCTCCTACCTCAGCCGCGAGGAGCTGTTCGACAACGACCACATTCCGGTGGACGTGCTGATCAGCCCCGAGCAGGTGGTGACCAACTACATCAAGCGTCTGATCGAGCACCCCGGCGCCCTGCAGGTGATCGACTTCGCCGAGGGCAAGGCCCAGTTGGTGGCGGTCAAGGCCTACTACGGCGGCCCGCTGGTGGGTCAGCAACTGCGCCAGATCCGCGCGCACATGCCCAATGTCGATACCCGCGTGGCTGCGATCTTCCGCCGCGACCGGCCCATCAAGCCCCATGGCGACACGGTGATCGAGGCCGACGACGAAGTGTTCTTCATCGCCGCGAAGAAGGACATTCGTGCAGTGATGGGCGAGCTGCGGCGTATCGACGAGACCAACAAGCGGGTGGTCATCGCCGGTGGCGGGCAGATCGGCGAACGCCTGGCCGAAGCCATCGAAAGCCGCTACCAGGTGAAGATCATCGAGATGAGCCCGGCACGCTGCCGGCATCTTTCGGACAACCTCGAAAGCACCGTGGTCCTGCAGGGCAGCGCATCGGACAAAGACCTGATGCTCGAAGAAAACATCGCCGAGGCCGACATCTTCCTGGCCCTGACCAACGACGACGAGGCCAACATCATGTCGTCGCTGCTGGCCAAGCGCCTGGGTGCCCGCAAGGTGATGACGCTGATCAACAACCCGGCCTACGTCGACCTGGTGCAGGGCGGCGACATCGACATCGCCATCAGCCCGCAGTTGGCAACCATAGGCACGCTGCTGGCCCATGTGCGCCGTGGCGATATCGTCAGCGTGCACTCGCTGCGTCGCGGTGCAGCGGAAGCCATCGAGGCAGTCGCCCATGGTGATTCGAAGTCGAGCAAGGTGATCGGCAAGGCCATCGAAGACATCGCCCTGCCGCCCGGCACCACCATCGGCGCGATCATTCGCGACGAAGAGGTGCTGATCGCCCACGACGACACGGTGATCGAGGCGGGAGACCATGTGATCCTGTTCGTTGTGGATAAAAAGCACATTCGCGATGTGGAGAAGCTGTTCCACGTCGGCTTGAGTTTCTTCTAGGAGAAGACGGCATGCGCGAATCGCTGGAAAAGATGCTGGCCAAGGGTGTGGATAACCCGCTGCTGAGATTCGGCCTGGGCAAGGCCTGGCTGGATGAGGGCAAGGGCGCCGAAGCAGCGGTGCACCTGGCGAGTTGCGTCGAGCAGGACCCGAAGTACTCGGCAGCGTGGAAACTGTTGGGCAAGGCGTATCAGCTCGAAGGCGACATCGCTGCGGCGCGCAAGGCGTGGGAGGAGGGGATCGTTGCGGCGCAGGCCCATGGCGACAAGCAGGCCGAGAAAGAAATGGCCGTGTTCCTGAAAAAGCTGAACAAAGCCTGACAGACGCCGCGGTCCTTGTAGGAGCGGCGGTTCGCCGCTGCGAC
>NZ_JABWRO010000071.1:0-28336 GCF_014268985.1 Pseudomonas sp. RW10S2
CTCCTCGGCCAGGCCCTGGGCCTGGTCGAAGGCCGACTGGAACTCGTCGCGGGCACGCTTGAGCTGGTCTTCGCGCGCTTCGATACGCGACAGCATGGTGTTGAACGCCTCGGCAAGGCTGCCGATTTCGTCGTCGTTGCCACGTTGCGCACGCAGGGCGTAGCTCTCCTCGCGGGTCACCTGGCGCGAGAGCTCCTCGAGGCGGTTGATCGGCTGGGTGATCAGGCGCTTGATCTGCCGGGCGATGATCAGCCACAGCAGGATGCTGAACACCAGGATCGCCAGGCTGGCAGACAGGGTGCCGGTATAGAACGCAACCGGCAATTCGCTGCTGGCCACCAGCAGCAGGTGCGCGGGCGGGCTGCCTGGACGGGGCAGGGCGATCAGCTGGGTGCTGCGAAACTCGGTGAGGCGCCAGCCGTCGATGTTGCGGAAGCGCTTGGGCATGCTCAGTGGCTGGCCATGTTGCAGTTGGGCCAGCAGGCGCCCGTCGCTGGCATACACGGCGGCGGCGCGCAGCGGTGAATAGCTGTCGAGCTCCTTGAGCAAGGCACTGGCGGTTTCCGGGGTGTCGCTGGCGCGCGCGGAAAGCTGCGGGTTGGCGACCAATCGGCCGATGGTCTGCAGCGCCTGGGGAGCCATGCTTTCCTGGGTGATCCAGTAGGCGGCGCTGATGAAGGCCAGGTTGGCCACCAGCAGGATGGTGACCAGCAGCACCAGCAGGGCGGCCAGCAGTTTTTGCCCGACCGGGAGGTTTTCCAGGCGTTGGCGCAGGGTCATGGGCGAGGTGATGTCCGTGTCGGTGGGTGGGCAGCGTCAGTCGCTGGGCAGGTTGCGTGCCTGCAGGTTATCGACCAGGCGTTGGCGCAGGTGTTCCAGGCCAGGTGTCGCCAGGCCATGCCGGGCGGCAACGTCGCAGGCATGGCCAAGCAGGTAGTGCAGCTCGGTACGTCGGCCTGCGCGCACGTCCTGGTACATCGAAGAGTAGTTGGCCGCGGTCGCCACGATCACCCGTTGGACGTCATCGGCCAGGTTTTCGGCCGCTTGCGCTTGCCCGGCACTGCGCAGCAGGGTGCTCAGTTCCAGGCACAGTTCGTCGACTTCAAGCAGGTGACCAAGCAGCCCGCCATTCTGGCAGTCGTAAAGCACCGTCAGCGGGTTGATCGCGCAATTGAGTGCAAGCTTGCGCCACAGGCGGGAGAGTATGTCCAACGACCACTCGGCCGGGATGCCGGCCTCGCTCAGATCGCCGAACCATTCGGGGACGCCAGGATTGCCCGGATCGCCCAGCCAGTTGAAGCCCTGGCCGGCGAACCGCACCTGCCAGTCGCGCTCGCGAAACGCTCCTTCGGTGCTGGAGGCGAAGATACAGCGGGCGTGGGGAGCCTGCTCGGCCACTTCATCCTGGCTGCCGAGGCCGTTCTGCAGCAGGATCAGCTCAGCACCTTCGGCCAGCCGCGGCGCCAGGCGCGCGACGGCAGGCCCGGCGTCGTAGGCCTTGCACGCCACCAGCAGGCGGTGGATGGGGCCTTCGCCCTCGCAGGTCTGTGCCGGGATGGCGAATTGCGTTGCCTGGTGCTGTTCGATCAGGGTCAGGCCGCCTTCGGCTTCATAATCTGACAGGCGCTGTTCGTCGCGCAGCACCAGGCGCACGGCCTTGCCCGCCCGTGCCAGGCGACAGGCCCAGAGGCTGCCGAGGCTGCCGGCGCCGAGAATATGCCAGGTGCTGCTCATCTGCGTTTCGCAACCCGTTATAATGAGCCCGCATTTTAACCATCAAACCCGACGCGCTCCATCTTCAAGCCGAGCGCGCTTTTATTTTATGGAGAACAACCATGCCTTCGTTCGACGTGGTATCGGAACTGGACAAGCACGAAGTGCAGAACGCGGTCGAAAACGCCATCAAGGAGCTCGATCGCCGCTACGACCTCAAGGGCAAGGGCAGCTTCGAGTTCAAGGACAAGGAGCAGACCGTGATGCTAACTGCCGAAGCCGAATTCCAGCTCGAGGCGATGATCGAAATCCTGCGCCTGGCGCTGGTCAAGCGCAAGATCGACGTCAAGTGCCTGGAAACCAAGGATCCCTATGCTTCCGGCAAGGAAATGAAACAGGAAGCCAAGTTCCGCGAGGGCATCGACAAGGAGCTGGCGAAGAAGATCGTCGCCCACATCAAGGATGCCAAGCTCAAGGTCCAGGCCGCCATTCAGGGCGAACAGGTACGGGTCACCGGCAAGAAGCGCGATGACCTGCAGGAAGCCATCGCGGCCCTGCGCGCCAAGGAATTTGACATGCCGCTGCAGTTCAACAACTTCCGCGACTGATTCTGCGGGGCAGGAACCTTGATCGCACACCAATGTCCATCGCTTCCTGCGGCCGCTGAATGTCCGGCGGTCTGCTTTACTGTGCACGTGTCGTTCGACATCAGGAGATGAACATGGATTTGAACGCTGAAGTCGATCAACTGGTACGCCAGTCCGAGACTTGGATTCCCTTGATCATGGCGTACGGCAGTCGTTTGTTGCTGGCGCTGCTGACCCTGGCGATCGGCTGGTGGATCACCAACAAGATCAGTGATCGATTGGCCAGGCTCGTCGGCTTGCGGGTAGCTGACCCGGCGTTGCAGGGTTTCATCCGCACGCTATCCAACATCGTGCTCAAGGTGATGCTGGCGATCAGCGTGGCGTCGATGATCGGCATCGAAACCACCTCGTTCGTCGCGGCCATGGGTGGTGCCGTGCTGGCCATCGGCCTGGCCTTGCAGGGCAGCCTGGCAAACTTTGCCGGTGGCGTGCTGATCCTGCTGTTCCGCCCGTTCCGCATCGGCGACTGGATCGAGGCCCAGGGTGTGAGCGGGACCGTCGACAGCATCCAGATCTTCCATACCGTGCTGCGTAGCGGTGATAACAAGACGGTCATTCTGCCTAACGGCACCTTGTCCAACGGCATCATCGTCAACACCAACCGCCAGCCGACGCGCAAGGTCGTGTTCGACGTGGGCGTGGACTACGAGGCCGACCTGCAGAAGGCGCGCAACGTGCTGCTGGAGCTGGCGCAGGATCCTCGGGTGCTGCCCGACCCAGCGCCTCAGGCGGTGGTTGCAACGCTTGGTGACAGTTCGATCACCGTGTCGCTGCGCCTGTGGACCAAGACTGCCGACTACTGGGACGTGATGTTCATGCTCAATGAGCAGGCGCGGGATCGCCTGAAGGCCGAGGGGATCGACATTCCCTTCCCGCAGCGGGTGATTCGCGTGGTGCAGGAGACTGCCGCGCAGTAACCTGCACTGCAAAACAGGGCCCCTACAGGGGCCCTTGTTTTTTACGCCTTACACTTGTTCACAGCCAAAGCCGACGATCTCTGGCATATAGCCTGACCCCTCCTGTCTGCACCCGAAACGCCATCATGAAACCATTGTTGTATATCACCCCTCTGCGGGCCCTGTTGTTTGGTCTGACCCTCGCCCTGTTTGAACTGCTGACCTACCTGGCCAGCGATGCCGTCATGCCTGCCATGCCGGTGGTGGTCGACGATCTCAGGGCCAGCCCTGAATTCATTCCCCATGCCCTGAACCTCTACCTGCTCGGTGGCGTAGTGCTGCAGTGGCTGATCGGCCCGCTGGCCGACCGCTATGGCCGCCGTCCACTGCTGCTGACCGGCTGCGCCTTCTTTGGTGTGGCATGCCTTGCGACCTTCTGGGTGCATGACATCGGCCTTTTCAATCTGCTGCGCCTGCTGCAGGGCATTGGCCTGGGCTTCGTGGTGACGGTGAGCTATCCGGCGCTCAACGAGGCGTTCAGCGAGGCCGATGCGGTGCGCATGATGGCGCTGCTGGCCAACATTGCGTTGCTTTCGCCGTTGCTCGGGCCGCTGGTGGGGACGTTGATGCTGCAGTGGCTCGACTGGCGCTGGCTGTTCGTCGCCTTCGCAGTGGGCGCGGTGCTGTGCTGGGGGCTGCTGTATCGCCTGATGCCTGAAACCCTCGGGGTCGAGCGCCGTGATGGCTCGCGCCTGGCCTTCACGCCCATTCACCTGTTGCCCTTGCTGGCCGGTTACGCGCAGCTGCTGGGCAACCGTCGTTTTGTGGCTGGCAGCGCGGCGTTGGGTTTGGTGGGCTTGCCGCTGATCGGCTGGATTGGCCTGTCGCCGGTCCTGCTGATCCATGACGAGGGGCTGAGCACCCTGGAATACGCGCTGTGGCAGCTGCCGGTGTTCGGCGGGCTGATCCTCGGCAACCTGATCATCAACCGCATTGCGGATCGTTATCCGCTGCCCGCGCTGGTGCGCGGTGCCCTGTGGCCGTATCTGGCCGGGTTGTGCCTGATGGTGCTGGTCACCTGGCTGTATCCGACCGTGACCAGCGTGGTTGCCGGGATGTCGCTCTATGCACTGGGCCTGGGTGTGGCCAACGCGGTGCTGTACCGCATGACGCTGTTCTCCAGCGAGCAGAGCAAGGGGTTGGTGTCGGCGATGCTGGGGATGATCACCATCGCGCTGCTGGGGCTGGGTGGCGCGCTGCTGGCGATGCTGGGGGCGGGGGCGAGCCTGCTGCACTTTGCACTGGCAGCGGGGATTGCCGGGGCGCTGGCGCTTTGGCCGTTGTGGTTTGTGGTGGGCGGCCGGCCAGGGGAAGGGGCCATCGTTCAGTAGGCTTGAAAACGGCGTCGCTCTTTTCGCGGGCTTGCCCGCGAAAAGGACGACTCGATTGTCAGGGCTGCTCGGTCACCGAGCTTTCCGCCTGCGCCTGCTTGCCCCGTCCCACTTCCTGGCGCCAGTGCAGGGCGATCAGGATCAGTGTGGGGACACCTAGCAGGGCGGTGATCATGAAGAAGTTGTGATAGCCGAATTTCTCCACCATCACCCCCGAATAGCCGCCGATCAGCCGCGGCAGCAACAGCATGATCGAGCTGAGCAGCGCGTACTGGGTCGCCGAGAACTTCAGGTTGGTCAGGCTCGACAGGTAGGCGACGAACGCTGAGGTCGCCATGCCCGAGCTGAAGTTGTCCAGCGAGATGGTCACCACCAGCATTTCCAGGTTCGGCCCCATGTCGGCCAGCATCACGAACAGGATGTTGGTGGCCGCAGAGGCCACGCCGCCGATGAACAGGATCGGCAATATACCGAAGCGCACGATCAGCAGACCGCCAACACCGGCGCCGACCAGGGTCATGATCAGGCCGAAGATCTTGCTGACGCTGGCGATCTGGTCCTTGGTGAAGCCCATGTCGATATAGAACACGTTGGCCATCACGCCCATCACGGTGTCCGACATCCGGTAGGTGGCAATCAGCCCCAGCAGCAGCAAGGCCTGCCAGCGGTAGCGGACGATGAAGTCGTTGACCGGCGTGAGCACCGGCGCCAGGCCGCGACGGCCCATGGAAGACAGGCAGGCCCAGGTCAGCAGTGCATAGAGGATCAGGCGCAGGAAGGCGCGGTCCTCGAGCAGCAGGTCGAGCATGGTCGAGTCGCCGAACACCACGCTGGCCCAGTCGGTGTTGAACATCTGGGTGAAGCTGGCAGGCACCGAGACCAGCAGGACGATCAGCACGAACACTGACACCAGTTGGTGCATCAGCCCGTAGCGTGCCGCTGACAGTTGGGTGCGCAGCGGCACCGCGGGCTCGCGCATCACCAGCGTGGTGAACAATGCCGGCAACATGAGGATGCCGAACAGCACGTAGGTGCCGGTCCAGGCCTTGTGCAGGTAGCTGAAACCGGTGGAACCGAACCATTCGGCGAAGAACAGTGCACCTGCAGTAGCGAGCAGCGCGGCAACCCGGTAGCCAGCCATGTAGCTGGCGGCCAGGGCGGCCTGGCGCTGGTCGTCGGCGATTTCCAGGCGATAGGCGTCGACGGCGATGTCCTGGGTGGCCGAGGCGAAGGCTACCAGCACCGCGAGGGCGATCAGCCACGACAGGTGTTTCTGTGGGTCGCACAGCCCCATGCCGATCAGCCCGATGACGACCAGGACCTGCGACAGCAGCAGCCACGAGCGACGCCGTCCCATGCCGCCGAGCAGTGGCAGGCGCCATTGGTCGAGCAGGGGCGACCAGACCCATTTGAACGCGTAGGCCAGACCGATCAGGCTGGCGTAGCCGATGGTCTCACGGGCTACACCCGCCTCGCGCAACCAGACCGAGAGCGTGGAGAACACCAGCATGTAGGGCATGCCGGCGGCGAAGCCGAGCAACAAAAGCACCAGGGTAGACGGGCTGGCATAGGCAGCGAGCGCAGCGCGCCAGGTTTTACGGGGCATGGGCCAACATCTGCCTCAAGTTTGCGAAAACAAAGCGCGCACTCTAACCGCTGTGCTCCATTGCGCGCCAGCCATGGCGCGACATATCCACTCGATTATTGGCCACATTCACGCCCTCCGCGCGCAGCCTGGCGCGTTGTTCGTCGCCCGACGGCGTACCCAGTGGCAGGCTCAGGCGGCCACCGGCCCCGAGCACCCGATGCCACGGCAGGCGCGTGTCGGCCGGCAATTGTCCCAGGGTGCGGCCGACCCAGCGTGCGGCGCGGCCAAGACCCGCCAGTTCGGCGAGCTGGCCATAGCTGACGACCTTGCCTTCCGGAATCTCGCCCAGGACCGAATAAAGCGCCATTCGTCGGGCTTCGGGATCGTCCGGGTGCGGAATCGATTGATCAGACATCAGGCAATTCCTGATCTGAAGGTGGAAATAGACAAGTTATTGTACGAAATGAGAATTGAACTCGTAGGCATAGGCCCGGTCTGTCCTTGCTCTGGTCGTGGGTATCCGGATAATGCCCGACTTTTTTTGTCCAACCGAACGCAAATTCTGCCTATGTATTCTAGAGCCTTGCTGTGCCTGTTCGCTGCTTCCCTCTCTGCGCCCGCGCTGGCTGACACCGTCTGGATGAAGAACGGTGATCGTCTGAGTGGCAAGATCAAGGTCTTCGACGGCGGCAAGCTGCTGCTGGAAACTCCCTATGGCGGCAGTATCGCGCTGGACTGGAAACAGGTTCAGACACTCGAGAGCGATCAGGAACTGCTGGTCAAACAGGATGCCTACTCGGGCGAGAAGGCCAAGTCGCTCAAGGCCGCCGAGCCTGGCAAGGTGACCCTGGCCAACGGTGAGGCGCCCAAGACCGTGGAGCTTGCCAGCATCGAGCAGATCATGAAGCCGCGCCCGCTGGTCGAGGACTTCCTGTGGAAAGGTAATGTCGACCTGGCGCTGGACTACAAGCGTGCCGAAAACGACACCGATGACTACGATGTCAGCTTCAAGACCACCGCACGTCACGGTCGCTGGCGGCACAACGCCGAAGGCGAGTACAACCGCGAAACCAAGGACGACGTCACCACCACCAACAACTGGAGCGCCGAGTACGCGCTGGACCGTTTCCTCACCGAAAAATGGTTCTGGCAGGGACGTCTGGAATACAAGCGCGACCAGATCGAGAATCTGGCGCGCCAGCGTACCGTCGGTACTGGCCCGGGCTATCAGTTCTGGGACGACGAGCTGGGCGCGTTCTCGCTTGGTTCGCTGATCAACCGCACCGACTACGAATACCGCGACGGCGGCAAGGATAACTTCTATTCGGCAGCGGTGAAGTGGGACTACAACCGCTACCTGATCGGCAAGAAGGTCGAGTTCTTCACCACCGGGGAGCTGGGCAAGCCATTCGGTTCGGTCGCCGATTACTCGCTGGATGCCGAGATGGGCCTACGCTACAAGGTGACCGAGTGGGCCTCGCTCAACCTCAAGGCCGAGAAGGACCTGATCAAGGGCACCAGCGACAGCGACCTGGACAAGACCCGCTACACCGCAGGTTTCGGTGTGGCCTGGTAAGACCGCTCGCGTGGGGCTGTACAGCGCTCCTGTGGCAGGCGGCGGTGATAATGATTATCTTGTCACCCATCCAGTCCGCTGCCCCAGGAGTTTCCCGTGAGTACCAACGCCATCCGCCCCGCCCGGGAACTGCTGCTCGAAGAATACCGCGGCGTGCTCTCGACCCTGTCCAAGTCCATGCCCGGCTTCCCCTTCGGTTCGGTGGTGCCTTATTGCCTGGACGCCCAAGGGCACCCGCTGATCCTCATCAGCCGTATCGCCCAGCACACCCATAACCTGCAGAAAGACCCCAAGTGCTCGCTGCTGGTGGGCGAGCGTGACGCCGAAGACGTGCAGGCGGTGGGCCGCCTGACAGTGATGGCCGAGGCGCGCAAGCTGACCGACCAAGCCGCCATCGAAGCGGCTGCTGCGCGCTACTACCGATACTTCCCGGATGCCAGCAACTACCACAAGGCCCACGATTTCGATTTCTGGGTTCTGGAACCTGTGCGCCATCGCTACATCGGTGGTTTCGGCGCAATCCACTGGCTCGACGAGGTCACCTTGGCCAACCCATTCGCCGGAGGCGCAGAAGCCAGCATGATCGAGCACATGAACAGCGATCATGTCAACGCCATCGCCCATTACGTCGAGCTCACCGGTCTGCCGCGCAGTGCACCGGCCGAGATGGTCGGCATCGACAGCGAGGGCATGCACCTGCGCATCGGCCAGGCAATTCACTGGCTGGCCTTCCCGAATACTTGCAATACGCCGACACAAGTGCGCGAGGCCTTGGTATTGCTGGCGCGCGCCGACCAGTGGCCGGCTGCGGCGAAAGTCGAGGGTTGAAATCGCGAGCAGTTGCATCCATCTGAGGTCTTATTGGAAGGTTCTCTTCCGTCGAGGAATCCTTGATGCGTGCTTTTCTACTGCTGTTCCTGATTTTTCCGGTGCTGGAGTTGTTCGTCTTCGTCAAAGTCAGCGCCGCCATCGGTTTCTTCCCGGCGCTGCTGCTGATCATCGCCGGTTCCGCCCTCGGCCTGCTGGTCATGCGCCTGGCAGGTCTTGCAACGGCGCTGCGCGCCCGTGAAAGCCTGCAGCGCGGCGAACTGCCCGCCGAGGACATGTTCCAGGGCCTGATGCTGGCTGTGGGTGGTGGCCTGCTGCTGCTGCCGGGTTTCATCAGCGACGTGCTGGGCCTGCTGTGCCTGTTGCCATTCACCCGTCATCTGGTGGCGCGCAAGTTGCGCCAACGGGCCGAGGCCCAGGCCACGCGCCAACGGGCGTTCCAGGATGATCCGTTCAACGGGCAGCCGCGCGATGGCGGCCATCGTCCGAACGTGATCGAGGGCGAGTACGAGCGCCGCGATAAATGATCGATTAATGACCCAGGGGGGCCGCTATGCGGCCCCTGCTTTTTTTCGGCCTGTGTACACAGATTAAAAAAATTCCATGGCAAGCCTTGTAATCGAATCGGGCGGCCTCATGTATGTGTCACCGCAAGGTTTCTGGTGGCGACACCAGACATGACACGCGGGGTTCGCAGGCCGCGAGCCCCCACCGGCAACGCCGGATAGCCTCAACCCGCCGGTGTCGACACCGGCCGATGAAAACCACAATTTGGGAGAGATCGACAATGAAGCTTCGTCCTCTGCATGACCGCGTCGTCATCCGTCGCAGCGAAGAAGAATCGAAAACCGCTGGCGGTATCGTCCTGCCGGGTTCGGCCGCTGAAAAACCAAACCGCGGCGAAGTCGTCGCCGTTGGCACCGGTCGCGTCCTGGACAACGGCGAAGTGCGCGCGCTGGCCGTGAAAGTGGGTGACAAAGTGGTTTTCGGCCCTTACTCGGGCAGCAACACCGTGAAAGTCGATGGCGAAGACCTGCTGGTGATGGCCGAGAACGAAATCCTCGCCGTCATCGAAGGCTGATTTCCCCGATTTCCCTGCTAAAGAATTCCAAGGATTAAACGATCATGGCTGCTAAAGACGTAAAATTCGGCGATTCCGCCCGCAAGAAAATGCTCGTTGGTGTCAACGTTCTGGCTGACGCTGTCAAGGCTACCCTCGGCCCGAAAGGCCGTAACGTTGTCCTGGCCAAGAGCTTCGGCGCTCCAACCATCACCAAAGACGGTGTTTCGGTTGCCAAGGAAATCGAACTGAAGGACGCCTTCGAGAACATGGGCGCCCAGCTGGTCAAGGAAGTTGCTTCCAAGGCCAACGATGCTGCCGGCGACGGCACCACCACCGCTACCGTTCTGGCTCAGGCCATCGTCAACGAAGGCCTGAAGGCCGTCGCTGCTGGCATGAACCCGATGGACCTCAAGCGCGGTATCGACAAGGCCACCGCTGCCGTCGTCGCCGAGCTGAAGAACCTGTCCAAGCCATGCGCCGACTCCAAGGCCATCGCTCAGGTCGGCACCATCTCTGCCAACTCCGACAGCTCCATCGGTGAAATCATCGCCGAAGCCATGGAAAAAGTCGGTAAAGAAGGCGTGATCACCGTTGAAGAAGGCTCGGGCCTGGAAAACGAATTGTCCGTCGTAGAAGGCATGCAGTTCGACCGTGGCTACCTGTCGCCGTACTTCATCAACAAGCCTGACACCATGGTTGCCGAGCTCGAAAGCCCGCTGCTGCTGCTGGTCGACAAGAAGATCTCGAACATCCGCGAACTGCTGCCGGTTCTTGAAGCCGTCGCCAAGTCGGGCCGTCCGCTGCTGATCGTCGCCGAAGACGTCGAAGGCGAAGCCCTGGCTACTCTGGTGGTCAACAACATGCGCGGCATCGTCAAGGTTGCTGCGGTCAAGGCCCCAGGCTTTGGCGACCGCCGCAAGGCCATGCTGCAGGACATCGCCGTCCTGACCGGCGGCCAGGTCATCTCCGAGGAAATCGGCCTGACCCTGGAAACCACCACCCTGGAGCACCTGGGCAACGCCAAGCGCGTCATCCTGTCCAAGGAAAACACCACCATCATCGACGGTGCTGGCGTTGACGCCGACATCGAAGCACGCGTCAAGCAGATCCGTGCCCAGATCGAAGAGACTTCCTCGGACTACGACCGTGAGAAGCTGCAAGAGCGTCTGGCCAAGCTGGCTGGCGGTGTTGCCGTGATCAAGGTCGGTGCTGGCACCGAAGTCGAGATGAAAGAGAAGAAAGCCCGCGTTGAAGACGCCCTGCACGCTACCCGTGCAGCCGTTGAAGAAGGCGTGGTGCCTGGCGGTGGTGTTGCCCTGGTTCGCGCCCTGGCAGCCATTGCCGAGCTCAAAGGCGACAACGAAGACCAGAACGTCGGTATCTCCCTGCTGCGTCGCGCTGTCGAAGCGCCGCTGCGTCAGATCACTGCCAACGCCGGCGACGAGCCAAGCGTTGTGGCCGACAAGGTCAAGCAGGGTTCGGGCAACTACGGCTACAACGCCGCGACCGGCGAGTACGGCGACATGATCGAGATGGGCATCCTGGACCCAGCCAAGGTTACCCGTTCGGCGCTGCAAGCCGCTGCTTCGATCGGTGGTCTGATGATCACCACCGAGGCCATGGTTGCTGACCTGCCGGAAGACAAGCCGGCTGCTGGCGGCATGCCAGACATGGGCGGCATGGGTGGCATGGGCGGCATGATGTAAGCCAGCCCTGGCCCCTAGCTGCATGAAAGAGCCCCGCCTTGTGCGGGGCTTTTTCATGGGCGCTTGTCAGACCTGCGTCGACTCAGGCAATGCCGCGCTCAGCCACGGTCACCCGCGCCATTCCCCTGCGATAGAGCACCAGGTAATAGCAGCCCAATCCGATCAACCAGCAGAACACTGCGGTCCAGACGTTGTGCGAGAGAAAGTGCGCGCCCTGCATCATCCGGCCTATCGACAGCACCACCCCGACACCCGCCGCGAGGGCAAACGCACCTCGCGCCAGGCGAGGCTTGCGGTCACGCAGCACGAAGAACAATGCGAACAGGCTGAAACCGGTCGCTGCATGGCCGCCGGGCCAGCAGAGCCCTGGTTTGTCGGTCGCTGGTCGTGCTTCGAGCAGTTTGCTGTAGGTTTCCTTGCCGCCAAACTGGGTCAGGCTCCAAGGGCACTGTACTGCAGTCAGTTGCTTTAGCGGCGTGACAAACCCCGTGGACAGGCCCAGGGCCAGCACCAGGCAACCCAGTTCGCGACGCCAGTTACCCAGCCGTGACCAGAAGAAACTGGCGATGAACGCCACCACCGCCAGCAGCCCGACACCGATCACCGCCTGCTTGACGCGGTCATGCAGGATGGTCTCGAGGAAGTAGCTATGGCGCCCGATGAACTGGCCCACCGACGGATCGAACATCAGGTTGGCCACGTCCATGTCCAGCGATGTGGCCTCGAGCAGCAGCAGAACCAGCGCGGTAGCCAGGGGGATGCCAAGGTACAGCCAGGGGTTGATCGGGCGGGGGCGGGCGGTGTGCATGAAGGCTCCACAGGCAAGGGGAAGGCATGAAGGATCGGGCATTTTCGGTCCGTTGCTATGCTGTGTGCGTGAAGGATCAGTGAAAAAAGCGTCAGTTGCGCTGTTTTTCCACCAAGGCTGGCGATGCCTGGCCAATGGCCGTAAGCTGCGCCTGCCGCGCACAGCGAAGCGCCGCACAGGAGACCTTGATGCGCATTCTACTGGTTGAAGACAACCGCGATATCCTCGCCAACCTGGCTGATTACCTGGGCATGAAAGGCTATACCGTCGACTGTGCCCAGGACGGCCTGTCGGGTCTGCACCTGGCCGCGACCGAACACTATGACCTGATCGTCCTCGATATCATGCTGCCCGGTATCGATGGCTACACCCTGTGCAAGCGCCTGCGCGAAGACGCCCGCCGCGACACCCCGGTGATCATGCTGACCGCCCGCGACCAGCTTGACGATCGCCTGCAGGGCTTCCGCTCGGGGGCCGACGATTACCTGCTCAAGCCTTTCGCCCTGTCCGAGTTGGCCGCGCGCATCGAGGCGGTACTGCGTCGCGCCCAGGGCGGTGGTCGGCGTACGCTGCAGGTGGCAGACCTGAGCTACGACCTCGACACGCTGGAAGTCACCCGTCAGGGCAAACTGCTCAAACTCAACCCGGTCGGCCTGAAGTTGCTGGCGGTGCTGATGCAGAAGAGCCCGCACGTGCTGCGCCGCGAAGTCCTCGAGGAAGCCCTGTGGGGCGACGACTGCCCCGACAGCGACAGCTTGCGCAGCCATGTCCATCAACTGCGCCAGGTGATCGACAAACCGTTCGAAAAGCCCCTGCTGCATACCGTCCATGGCGTCGGCTATCGCCTCGCCGAGGGTCGCGATGGAGTTTAAGCAGAGCCTTGCCCAACGCATCATCATTGCCTTTGCA
This sequence comes from Pseudomonas sp. RW10S2, assembly GCF_014268985.1. Classification (NCBI taxonomy): domain Bacteria; kingdom Pseudomonadati; phylum Pseudomonadota; class Gammaproteobacteria; order Pseudomonadales; family Pseudomonadaceae; genus Pseudomonas; species Pseudomonas sp. RW10S2. The sequence goes on from NZ_JABWRO010000071.1 coordinate 13,126, forward strand.
CTGATGAGCGCACTGGTTGCCGGTGCGTTTGCCTTCGGTATCGTCGCCACTGTTCACCTGGTGGAAGAGCGTCTGATTTCCTCGGTGCTGGGGGGCGATCTGCAGCGCCTGCTGCGCATGGACAGCGTCAGTGACTGGAGCCATCGCCCGCGCCCTGACCAGTTGTTCTACTTCAGCGGTGGTCGCGATGATTTCGAGTTGCCCAAGGACCTGCGGCATCTCGATGCCGGGTTCCACGAAGTGTTCCGTGACCAGCTCTCCTACCACGCCATGGTCGAGGTCGTGGACGGTCGTCACTATGTACTGTTGCAGGACCAGAGCGATTTCGAGGAGCGCGAGCGGGTGCTGTTCGCCGTGGTGGTCGTGGGCTTCCTGCTCAGCCTGGTGCTGGCGGCCTTCCTTGGCTGGTTGCTGGCGCGACGGGTCATGGCGCCAGTGATTCGCCTGGCGCGGCAAGTCCGCCATCGTGATCAGTTGCTCGGGTTGGCGCCGCCGCTGGCGCCGGACTATGCCGCCGACGAAGTGGGGCAGTTGGCGGTGGCTTTCGACGACACCCTGGGCCGCTTGCGCGATGCGCTGACCCGCGAGCGACTGTTCACCAGCGATGTCAGCCATGAACTGCGCACCCCACTGATGGTGCTGGCAACCTCCTGCGAACTGCTGATGGAGAACACCGGCCTGGACAGCCGGTCACGTGCCCAAGTGGAACGGATCGCCCGCGCCACCGAGGAGATGCGCGAGCTGGTCAAGACCTTCCTCATGCTGGCCCGGGCCCAGCGTGACGAAGGCGCGGTGGCCTCCAGGGCCAGCCTGCGCGAGGTGGCTGATGACCTGATCGGCGTCTGGCGCGATACCATCGAGCAGAAGGGCCTGACGCTTTACTACGATGGCCGTGTCAGTGCCAGCCCGACCTTGTACAACGCCACCTTCCTGCAATCGGTGATGGGCAACCTGCTGCGCAACGCAGCGCATTACACCGATACCGGTTATATCCGCCTGAGCCTGGAGGCCCATGGTTTCAGTGTCGAGGACAGTGGCGTGGGTATTCCCGAGGAACAGCGCGAGGCAATGTTCAAACCTTTCGTGCGCGGTGACGAGCGGCGTGGCGAAGGGCTCGGCCTGGGGCTTTCGCTGGTGCAGCGGATCTGTGACGACCAAGGCTGGCGCGTGACCCTGACCGCCACCTCGCCCCACGGCTGCCGCTTCCAGGTGGACCTGAGCCAGGGCACCGCGCTGTCGCATGAGCAGGAAACCGATGCCACGTTGCAGTAGAAATCGGGGCAGTACTACGGCCCCGATACAGAATGTTGTGTAATGCTTCGTAAGAATTAACCCTTTCGTGTGACAGTTTTTTCACATGGCGATGACCTGATGCCAACGCTTGCCCACCTAATGTGGTCGGCATTGAGTCAGGAGATGTCCCATGCGTAGCCCTATCAAACTCGAGTTTTCCGAAAAGTACGATCAGCAGCACGCCCGTGAGTACTTCATCAAGCATCAGGATGGCCTGGCCCGTCGCCTTTCCCACACCCGTGACGAGCAGCTTGCTCGCCGCGCCCTGACGCTCGCCGGTGAGCCGGGCCTGGTACTCGACCTGCCATGCGGCGCCGGCCGTTTCTGGCCTTTGCTGGCAGAAAAACCCAACCGCGTGATCATTGGCGCCGACAATTCCGCCGCGATGATCGAGACAGCTTGTGCGTCGCAACCGCCAGCCGTGGTCGAGCGGGTACGCCCCTTGCAGACCTCAGCCTTTGCCATCGACCTGCCGGACAACTCGGTAGACAGCATTTTCTGCATGCGATTGTTCCACCACATCGGTGATCCGGCCCATCGCAAGACAATTCTTTCTGAATTTCAAAGAGTTAGCCGCGATAGTGTGATCCTGTCGTTGTGGGTGGATGGCAATTTCAAGGCATGGCGTCGCAAGAAGCTCGAACAACGACGCAGCGCCAAGGCGGAGCAGGACAGTTACCAGAATCGCTTTGTGTTACCTGCTGCTACGGTTGAAGAAGAATTTGTGACAGCAGGCTTCAGGATTCAGGAACGTCTCGACTTCCTGCCGTTCTATGCCATGTGGCGAGTCTATGTATTGCGAAAGGGGTGAGGGATCCATGGCAACAACTCAGGGGCAGGTGTCGCAATTCGACTTCTACTGGCAACAGCAGGGGGAATGGGTCGAGGAGCCCAATCAGCGACGTGGCGGCGAAAGTGGCGTGCAACGCCTGGATGATGGCAACGGCCACCTGCTCTATGCCAAGCGCCAGGTCGGGCACATCTACCGCAGCCTGCTGCATCCTTTTGGTCGGCCCACGGTGTTGCGAGAGCTGGACGCCCTGAACAGTTTCGAGCAGTTGGGGGTTCGGGTGCCGCGCATCGTCTTTGCTGGTGCCGAGCGCGACGCCGAGCACCAATGGCGGGCACTGCTGGTCAGTGAAGCGCTGGATGGATTCGTCGATCTCGACACCTGGCACGCCCAGGGCGCCCGTGAGCATTACCCGCAGGTGCTGCATGAGCGCATGCTCAAGGACCTGGCTGACAATCTGGCGCGGATGCATCTGGGCCACTGGCAGCACGGCTGCCTGTACGGCAAGCATGTGTTCGTCAAGGTGAGCGGCGAAGGCGAGCAGGCGCGGGCCGAAGTGGCTCTGCTGGACCTGGAGAAGTGCCGCCGCCGCATCAGTTGCCAGCGCGCGGCCTACAACGACCTGCGCCAGCTGCGCCGCCATTCGTCGTTCAATGAAGCGGAGTGGCAAACCTTGCTCTACTTTTATGAGAGGGCGTTTGGCAGCGCTGTCAAAGGGTTAGGTCGATGAAACTAGAAATAGCTCGAGCTTTGTTCCTGGTGGCCGCGCTTGGCGTGACCAGCGTGGCCGTGGCGGCCTGGGAGGTGCCACGGCCGATCGTGTTCAGCAAGAGCGACGCGGCGGGGCAGTGTGCCACACCGCGGGTGACAAAGCCGGAGCAGGCGCAGGCGCAGGCTCAGCCGGATCATGACCTGCTGTTGTTCCTGTTTGGGATGCGCCAGGGGCTGCGGCCGTTTGGCTGAGCCATCGAACACAAGGCCCCGCAGAAGCGGGGCCTTGTTGTTTCTGGCTAATGGGTTTGTCGTCTTTCCGGGCGTGGGGTTGTGCCGTCCATCCCTTGGCGCTCGTCCGCCACCGTCCGATGCGCCAGCAAGGTGTACACGCAGGGCAGTACGAACAAGGTAAACAGCGTGCCGATCGACATGCCGGTGGCAATCACGATACCGATGTCGAACCGGCTCACTGCGCCGGCACCCGTCGCCAGGATCAGTGGCACCATGCCGAATACCATTGCTGCGGTGGTCATCAGCACCGGCCGTAGACGGATCGCCGCGGCTTCCTCGATCGCCTCGCGCACCCCCAGGCCCTTTTCCTCGCGCAGCTGGTTGGCGAACTCGACGATCAGGATGCCGTGCTTGCTGATCAGCCCGATCAATGTCACCAGCCCGACCTGGGTGTAGATGTTCATGCTCGAGACACCGAGAAACAGCGGCAGCAGTGCGCCACAGATCGACAGCGGCACGGTCACCAGAATCACCAGTGGATCGCGGAAGCTTTCGAACTGTGCGGCCAGCACCAGGAAGATGATCGCCAGGGCCAGACCGAAGGTCACCCACAGGGCACTGCCTTCCTGGACGAACTGCCGCGCGGCGCCGGCATAGTCGAAGGCAAAGCCCTCCGGCGCCTCCTCGCGGGCGATGTTGCGGATGGTATCCAGCGCCTCGCCCATGCTGACCATAGGTACGCCCTGGATGATCGCCGAGTTCAACTGCTGGAACTGGTTGAGCTGGCGTGGTCGGGCACGTTCGCTGAGGGTGATCAGGGTCGACAGGGGCAATAACTGGCCCTGATCGTTCTTCACGTAATAGTTGTTCAGCCAGCCGGCGTTGTCGCGGTAGGCCCGTTCGACCTGGGCGATCACCTTGTAGCTGCGCCCTTCGAGGGTGAAACGGTTGATCTCCGCCTCGCCCAGCAGGGTGGCCAGCGTTCCGCCGAGGGTGTCCATCGACACCCCCATCTGCGCCGCCTTGGCCCGGTCGATATCGACCACCACTTCGGGCTTGTCGAAGGCCAGGTCGATGTCGAGGAAGGCGAACTTGCCCGAGGCCTGGGCGCGCTCCTTGACGCGCTGGGCCACCTCCAGCAGGGCAGGGTAGTCGCCTGCGGTGTTGAGCACGAACTGGAACGGCAGGCCTTCGCCAGTACCCGGCAACGATGGCAGGTTGAAGCCGAAGATCTGCAGCCCGCCGATGTCCTCGAGCTTGGCCTGCACCAGCGGCAGCAGTTGCATCTGCGTACGTTCGCGCTCGTTCCAGGGCTTGAGCAGAAAGCCGCCAATGCCGCTTTGTACCCCATTGAAACCGTTGATCTGGAACGAGGAGTAATACTCGGGGAAGGTCTTGAACAGCGGTGTGAAACGGTCGGTGTAGGCGTTGAGGTAATCCAGGTTGGCCGGCTGCGGCGAGCTGCTCATCATGAAGATCACCCCCTGGTCTTCGTTGGGCGCCAGCTCGTTCTGGGTGAACTTGAGCAGTACCGGGATCAGGCACAGGATGATCACGGCGAAGACGATGACCACCGGGCGGCTGTCGAGGGTGCCGTGCAGCAGGCGCTGGTAACGCACTTTCAGGCGCTCGAAGATCTGGTCCAGGCGATGGGCCAGGCCTTTCCCGCTCTGCTCGGGGCGCAGCAGCAGGGCGCACATCATCGGTGACAGGGTCAGGGCCACGATTCCGGAGATCACCACCGCACCCGCCAGGGTCAAGGCGAACTCCTTGAACAGCGCGCCGGTCAGCCCGGTGAGGAAGCCGATCGGTGCGTACACCGCCGCCAGGGTGATGGTCATCGACACCACCGGCATGGCGATTTCCCGCGCGCCTTCGAGGGCGGCGTCGAACGGCGTCTTGCCCTCCTCGATATGGCGGTGGATGTTCTCCACCACGACGATCGCGTCGTCCACCACCAGGCCGATGGCCAGCACCATGGCCAGCAAGGTCAGCAGGTTCAGCGAATACCCCATCATCTGCATGAAGAACAGCACGCCGATCATCGACAGCGGGATGGTGATCACCGGGATCAGCACCGAGCGCAGCGCACCGAGGAACAGGAACACCACGACGATGACGATCAGCACCGCTTCGCCGAGGGTCTTGATCACTTCATCGATGGAGGCCTGAATGAACAGCGTGGCGTCGTAGGCGATGGAGACTTTCAGTGCCGAGGGCAACTGGCTTTGCAGGTCCGGCATGATTCGCCGCACCTCCTTGATCACCTCCAGCGGGTTGGCCGAAGGCGTGGCCTTGATGCCGATATAGACAGACGGGATGCCGTCGAAGGAACTGACCGTGTCGTAGTTCTCCGCGCCCATCTCGATGCGCGCCACATCGCCGAGCAGCACACGACTGTCGCCGACGGTCTTGACCGGCAGGGCGGCGAAGGCTTCGGCGGACTTCAGTTCGGTGGTGGCATTGACGCTGGTGACCACGTATTCGCCCTTCACCTCGCCGGCGGCCGCCAGGAAGTTGTAGCGGCGCACCGCGCTGGTCACGTCGGTGGCCGAAAGGCCGAACCCGGCCAGCTTCACCGGGTCGACCCAGATGCGCATGGCGAACACCTGATTGCCGAGGATTTCGGCTTCGGCCATGCCCGGCAGGGTCGCAAGCTTGGGCTGGATGACCCGTGACAGGTAGTCGGTGATCTGCGGGTTGCTCATCTCGCTGCTGTAGAAGCTGATGTACATCAGCGCCGAGGCATCGGCGGCTTCCTTGCTCAGGACCGGGTCTTCGGAGTCCTGCGGCAGCTTGTTGCGCACCTCGTTGGCCTTGGCCAGCAGTTGGGTGAACAGGCGATCCGTGTCGGCACCGATGCGCGCGTAGACCGAGATCACCGAAAAGTTCTGACGGCTCACCGAGGTCATGTAGTCGATGCCGTCGGCGCTGGCCAGGCTCTGCTGCAGCGGTTGGGTGATGTAGCCCTGGATGGTCTCGGCGTTGGCACCGGGGTAGGCGGTGGTTACCGTGATCAGGGCGTTTTCCATCTGCGGGTACTGGCGGATCTGTAGCTTGCTCCAGGCCTGGAAGCCGAGCAGCAGGATCAGCAGGCTGACCACGCTGGCGAGCACGGGGCGGCGGATGAACGGGTCGGTGAATGCCATGCCAGCCTCCGCGTCAGTGGGTGGCAGCCGCGCCTTGGGCGTCGGCGGGCGACAGGGGCGGGTCCTGGCTGATGCGTATCGCAGCGCCGGGGCTGAGTTTGAGCTGTCCGGCAGTGACCACCTGCTCGCCGGCCTGCAGCCCCTTGCGCACCACCACCACGCCATCGCGGCGCTCGCCGGTCTGTACGGTGCGCTGTTCGGCAACCAGTTGTGTCTGGCCATCGTCGGCCTTCTTCTCGCCGACCACATACACCGAGTTGCCGTAGAGGGTGTAGGTGACCGCGCTCTCCGGCACCACCACCTGCAATTGCGGGTCGGGCAGCAGCACCAGCAGGCTGGCGAACATGCCCGGTAGCAGCTTGCCGTCCGGGTTGGCCAGGGTGGCGCGCAGCAGCAGGTTGCGCGTACTTTCCTCGACCTTGGGATTGATCGCGCTGAGGCGGGCGGGGAAGGTCTGGCCGGGGAAGGCCGCCACCTGCACCAGCACCTGCTGGCCGAGGGACAACTGTGGCAGTGCCTGTTCGGGCACGTTGAAGTCGACGTAGAGGCTGGAAAGGTCCTGCAGCGTGGCAATCACCGTGCCGCTGGCCAGATAGTCGCCGACATCCACCTGGCGAATGCCGATGGTGCCGCTGAACGGCGCCTTCATGCTTTTTTTGGCCAGCGAGGCCTTGAGCTGTTCGACCACGGCCTGGTTGCGCCGGTACTGGGCGGTGAGGCGGTCGAACTCACCGCGGGAGATGGCCGAGTCGCCTACCAACTGGCTGCCGCGGCCGAAATCGACCTTGGCCAGGCCCAGGTCGGCCTGGGCGGTGCCCAGCAGCGCGGCCTCCTGTTCGCTGTCCAGTTCGAGCAGCAGTTGCCCGACCTTGACCTGTTGCCCGGAATCGAAAAGCAGGCGCTTGACCGTTCCGGCCACTTCCAGGCTGAGCTCGACGCCCTGCAGCGCCTTGAGGCTGCCGACCGCGGGCAGGCGCTCCTGCCACTGGCGTTGTTCGGCCTTGGCGGCGGCGACGCTGATCGCGGGTTTGGGGGCGGAAAAGACCTGGATCTGGCGGTAGATCGAAAAGGCCTTGATGCCCCCCAGGGCGAGCACGATCAGCAGCACCACGGCCAACATGATCAGCATGCGGCGGCGTAGCATGGTCCGGTTCCTTGGATGTGATTGTTATGGGTATGGCACGAACACGGGCGATCCTGCCCACGTGCGGATGAAGGGAAGTATTGACTGTTTTTCGGGAAGTGGGAGATGTATCGGCTGAGCTGGCCCTATCGCAGGTCGAGCCTGCTCCCACTACCCGTGGATGCCGGGCCTGTGGGAGCGGGCTCGTCCCGCGATAGGGCCGGTGTGGCCAGTGCTGAATCAGACCAGATGCAGGTGATTGTCCCAAAGCCCGGATGGCAGATTCATCGGCTGCCCGACCAGCTCTGCCTTGCGGCAGTCGTAATAGCGGCAGCGCCCCTGCCCGGAGGTGACGACGAAGCCGTCCTTGACCGCGCCGACCCCGGCGCAGTCGGGCATCGGTGCATCGAGCTTCACCGCGCCGCTGTCCAGGTCCCAGATGAACAGGCGGTTGGCCCGCGGTGCAGTCAGTGCCACCAGGCGCAGGTCACTGTGCACGGCGACGCTGGCGGTGTACTGGGCCATGGACTGCAATTGATGCTCCGGCACCGGGAACGGCTTGAATGCCTCGCCCGGGCGTTTGATCGCCAACAGTTCGGCGGTTTCTTCAGAACCTCCCATGAACTGCTGGCAGGCAAGGACGGTGCCGTCGTTGCCCACCGCGAGATGGCGCACGCTGTTCATCTGCTGGGCCAGTGTCTCCTTGCTAAGCAGCGTGCCATCACGCTGCATCAGCACCAGGCTCGGCTCCATGGCGTCGAGGTTCATCTCTACCCGACTTTCGGCCTCGGTGCGGATGCCACCGTTGGCCACCACCAGGGTTTCGCCGTCGGGCATCCAGGCCACCTCATGGGGGCCGACGCCATGGGTGGAGATCTCTCCGCTGTGTACCAGGCGCTGACCCTCGAAGCGGTAGACGCCGAGCACCCCGCGCCCGGGGTCGGTGGTGTCGTTTTCGGTGGCGTATAGCCATTCGCCATCCTTGTGGATGACCGCATGGCCGTAGAAGTGCCGGTTCGGTTGCGAGGTGAGCGTCTGCAGCAGACGCCCGTCGCGCAGGTCGATCAGGTAGCTTTCGGTACCCGGGCGACGGGCGACGAACAGGGCGATCGGCTGCTCGGGGTGATGGATGATCGCATGGCAACGCTGGGCCACCTGGGTGGCGAACACCTGGGTACCGTCGAGGCGGTAGCCTACGGCATGGTGGCCGCCATCGGCATCGTCACGCGCCGACAGCAGCAGGGGCTCGCTGCCCTTGTTGCGCAGCAGGGTCCAGCCGCCGAGCGTCAGGGCGCTGAGCAGCACGCTACCGAGTTTGAGGGCCTGGCGTCGCAGCATGATCAGTCACCGTCGTTGGCATTGAAGCCCAGCTGGATGTTCAACGCCTTGGCCAGCTCACCTTCGTGCAGGCGATGGACGACGTTGAGGCTGTCGTAGATCTGGTTGAGGGTCTGTTTGCCGGCATCGTCGGCGAGCAGTTCGCCCAGGGTCTTCTGGTTGTCGGCCAGCAGTTTGGCAGCGGTGGCGTAGGCATCGTCGATCTTTTGCGCCAGCGCGCTCTGATCCTTGCCCAGCAAACCGCGCAGGCCTTTGTTGTCGACGCCGGTCCAGACGGCTTCGGCAGCCTTGAGCGAAGCCTCCAGGCTCTTGAGCGAGGAGTGGCTGCGCCAGGCTTCGGCCTGCAGGGGCTGAGGGATGCCCTTGCTCTGACGGCCCATGGGGGCGCCGAGTTTCTTCTTCAGCGTGTCCAGGGCGGTAACCTGCGCGCGCAGCAGGTCGGCGATCGCTTCATGCGAATCGGCGTAGCGCTGGTTGGGGAACTTGGTCATCTGCGACAGCATGCCATCGGTGCTGTTCCAGCTCTTGAGAATGTCTTCGGCCAGGGCTTTCTGGTGTTCGGCGATGGCCACCAGCAGCGGGCAGTAGCGGGCTTTCTGCTCGGCGGTGGCGATGTCCGGCTTGCTGTCGAAGAGGATGTACTCGTAGGCCGACAGACCACGGACCACGACGCTGGCCTTGCCGAGAGCATCGGCATCGACCGGCTTGTCGCCGCTGACCAGTTGCTCGACCTGGCGACCGACCAGGTTCTTCTTGTCGGGCCAGAACTGCACTTGCCAGGCGCGGTTGCCTTCGGCCAATGGGCCGACCAGCAGCGGCTGCAGTTCGGCCCAGGCCTTCTGCGCGTTGAGGAAGTCGGCGCGGGCGGTGTCCAGGCTCTGCTTGCCTTCGCAATAGGCCAGGGCGCTGGCGGCCAGTTGGCGGTCGGCCTCGACCCAGCGGCTGTAGGTCGGCAGGATCACCTGCTGGGCGATGGCGGCGGAGGTCACCGCCTGCTGGTCCTGCGGCGAGCAGGCGCCCAGGGCGATGGCGGCGAGGCTGGTGAACAACAGTTTGGGTCGGAACATGCCCGGCTCCTTGCGCGTTTAAAGTGAGTTCAGGAAAGCCAGCAGCGCGGCGCGTTGCTCGGCATTGAAGGTCAGTACGTGACGGCGTGCAGCCTCGGCTTCGCCACCGTGCCAGAGCACGGCCTCGAGCAGGTTGCGGGCGCGACCGTCATGGAGGAACTGGGTGTGGCCGCTGACGGTTTCGGTCAGGCCGATACCCCACAGCGGCGGGGTGCGCCAATCCTGGCCACCGGCGGCGAACTCGCTGCGGTTGTCGGCCAGGCCCGGACCCATGTCGTGCAACAGCAGGTCGCTGTAGGGGCGGATCATCTGGTTGGCCAGTTCTGGCTCGACGTTGTCGCTACCGGTGGTGAACTGCGGTGTGTGGCAGCCCTGGCAGCCCGCCTGGAAGAACAGGTTCTTGCCGGCCAGCACCTGCGGCGAATTCACCTCGCGGCGTGCAGGCACCGCCAGGTTGCGGGTGTAGAACGTCACCAGGCGCAGGATGTTGTCGCTGACTTCCTTTTCGCCGTTGTCACCGTCACCGTTGGGCGCGGCGCGGCATTCGACCTGCGCCGGCGTGCAATCGTCCTCGGGCTTGAGCGTGCTGGTCAGGCCCATGTCGCCAGCGAAGGCGTGGACGTTCTGCTGGTTGACGTTGGGCTGCCCGGCTTTCCAGCCGAAGCGGCCGACCACGGTCTTGCCCTGGGCATCGTCCCAGACCCGGTTGGCGCGGCCGCGGATGCCGTCGTTGTTGCGATCATCCGGGTCTTCGTTGGCCAAAAGCGCAGCCTCCGGGATGGCCTCGAGCAGTCCGAGGCCGATCATGGGCGGGGCGACGCGGGCGGAGATGCGTGTGTCCGGGTGCATCGGGCCGTAGCCGAGCTGGGTGATCTCCACGGTCGGGCGGCGCAGTTCGACCTGGTGGCCATCGTTGAACCTGACCGTTTCGTGCTCATAGCTGACCCGCACCTTGCCTTCCGGCGGCACGCCTGGGATCGACATGTCTTGCAGTTGCGTGCCGTAGACCGGCTCGGGAACCACGCCGAGGCGCTCGATTTCCTTGACGAACTGCGGCTGGTCGGGGATCGACAGGCGCACCAGCATGGAGACGGCATTGCGGGCGTCGGCCTCAGGCGGATGACCACGGCCGTCGCGGATGTGGCAGTTCTGGCAGGCGTTGGTGTTGAACAGCGGGCCCAGGCCATCGCGGGCAGTGGTGGTCGAAGGCGCAATCACCCAGGGGCTGCGGAAGAAGCTGTTGCCGACGCTGAAGTCCAGGCGTCGCTCGGGCGTGAGGTTGGCCGAGGGCATCGAGAAGGCGTTGCGGTCGCTGCGCAGGATCGTCGCCTTGCCGCCGGACAGCGCTTCGCCGGGCTCGGCCTGGGTGAAACGCGGAGCGTCGTCACAGGCGGCCAGGACGGTGACCAGCAGCAGAAGTGGGAGTCGGGACAGCGACGAGGACATCGAGAATCCTGGGCGTGAGCGAAAAACCGGCGTGCAAGCTTAGCAAAATGGGGATGTTTGAATAAGAGCAATTTGCAATTGCCTGCTGAATCCGCTGGCGACCCCTTCGCGGGCAAGCCCGCTCCCACAGGTACCAGTGGGAATGGGCTTGCCCGCGAAGGGGCGGGTTTGGTCGGCGCAAAGCCCGGACATGAAAAAGGCGACCCGAAGGCCGCCCCTTTCAACCCTTCACCCTGGCATCAGAACTCGTGGTCTGCAGTGTCCGGGTTCAGGTTGTCGATGCCCAGCTTGCCGGCGGCCTGCTCGATGGCACCGGTCTGCTTGACCAGTGCGGCGATGGCGTCGCGCACCACCTGGTTGCCTGCAGCGTTGTCGGCAGCGATCAGCTGGTCGTAGTGCTCGCCCTTGAGGGCGTGGTCGACGATCACCTGGATCTTCGCTTCGGTGTCCTGCAGGTCGGCCTTCAGGGTGGCGTCGGTGGCCGGGTCGACCTTGGCTACCAGCGACGACAGGCTCGGGCCGCTGACCTTGGAGCCGTCCGGACGGGTGTACTCGCCCAGGTAGACGTTGCGGATGCCCTTGGCGTCGTAGAAGTGCGACCAGTGGGTGTTGTCGCTGAAGCAGTCGTGCTCGTCTTCAGGCGAGTTGGCTTCCAGCGAGACCTTCATGCGCTCGCCCGCCAGTTCGCCCAGCGACAGGCTGCCCATACCGAACAGCATCTTGCGCAGGCCATCCTTGACCGGCTCGGCTTCCAGCGAAGCGCGGTAGTTGTCGGCGACGTTCGGTGCCCAGTTGCCGACCATCTCTTCGAGGTCGCTCACCAGCAGGTCGGTGACGGCTTTAAGGTAGGCGCGGCGACGGTCGTTGTGACCACCGGTGGCACCCTGGCCTTCGAGGTAGTCCGAAGCCGGACGGTTGCCTGCGCCTGGGCCCGTGCCGTTGAGGTCCTGGCCCCAGAGCAGGAATTCGATGGCGTGGTAGCCGGTGGCGACGTTGGCTTCGGAACCGCCCAGCTCGTTCAGGCTGGCCAGTTTCTCGGGAGTGATTTCCTTGACGTCGACCTTGTCTTCGCCGACCTGGATCTCAGGGTTGGCGATGATGTTGGCGTTGGCAGCCGGGTTGCCCAAGGCGTGCTCGTAGCTCTTGTCGACGTAGTCGATCAGGCCTTCGTCCAGGGGCCAGGCGTTCACCTGACCTTCCCAGTCGTCGATGATGGTGTTGCCGAAGCGGAAGGCTTCGCTCTGCAGGTAAGGAACGCGGGAAGCGACCCAGGCGTCCTTGGCGGCCTTCAGGGTTTCATCGTTGGGCTTGGCCAGGAAGGCGTCGATGGCGGTCTGCAGTTGCTTGGCGGTGCTCAGCGAGTCGCTGTACACGGCATGGACCATTTCGGCGTAGTGCTTGACCACGGCCTGGGCAGCAGCTTCATCGACAGCCCCCGGTGCGGCGGCGGTGCTGGCGGCAGGTGCCTGGGCTTGCGGAGCGGCGGCCTTGTCGTCCTTGCCTTCGCCGCAGCCGGCGAGAGCGATGGCGATGGCGATGGCCAGCAGACTGGCGGAGGCCAGAGGCATTCGAATCATTGTTGGTTTCCCTGCGTCGTTTGGTTGGACCATGTGTTGGAAGCGCTGCGCCGTGGCACGCGAAACCGCAACATAATGCGAAAGATTTGCATTTGATGTAAAGGGTTGGCCGTGCTTTTCGTGCAAATGTCGTTTCCAGGGTCGTCAATGACGACCACGCTCAGAGTGCCGAGACCTGGTTGCGTTGGGCGTGCTTGAGGAAGGCGGTCAGCTCGCGCGAGGGCAGCGGCTTGCTGTAGTGGTAGCCCTGACCCTCATGGCAGCCCTGGGCGATGATGTAGGTTTCCTGCTCGGCGGTTTCCACGCCTTCGGCGATGACCTGCATGCCCAGGCTTTTGCCCAGCTGGATGATGGCACGGACGATGGTGGCATCGTCATCGTCGTCCAGCAGGTCCTGAACGAAGCTCTTGTCGATCTTGATCTTGTCCAGCGGCAGCGACTTCAGGTAACTGAGCGAGGAGTAGCCGGTGCCGAAGTCATCGATGGCGATCAGCGCCCCTGAGCGGCGCAGGCTCAGCAGGTGTTGCGCGGCGGTGCTGATGTCTTCCATCAGGCCGGTCTCGGTGACTTCCAGCTCCAGGCTGCGCGGTGGCAGACGGTAGGCCTGCAGCAGGTTGTTGACCACTCGCGGCAGCTCGTTGTGGTGTAGTTGCACGGTCGACAGGTTGACCGCCATGCGCAGCTCGCTGAAACCCAGGTCATGCCACTCGCGCAGTTGGCGGCAGGCCTGGTCGAGCACCCATTCGCCGATGGCGATGATGTTACCGTTCTGTTCGGCCAGCGGAATGAACTGGTCCGGCGGGACCATGCCCAGCTCAGGATGCTGCCAGCGCAGCAGCGCCTCGACGCCGACCACGCGGTGGTCGCGGTAGCTGATCTGGGGTTGATACACCAGGTAGAGCTGGTTGCGCGGCAACGCCTCGCGCAGGTCTTTTTCCAGCTCGCGGCGCCGACGCATCTCGCTGTCGACGCTGGCAATATAGAACTGATAGCGGTTGCGCGAGCGGGCCTTGGCCAGGGTCATGGTCTGTTCGGCCTTTTGCAGCAGCTTCTCGGTGCTGTCGCCGTCTTCGGGGAACAGGGTGATGCCGATGGTGGCACGCAGGCGGATTTCCTGGTGGTCGAGGGCGAAGGGCACCTCCAGGTCGTCGAGAATGCTCTGGGCCAGCTCGGCAGCCTCGTAGGGCTGTTCGATGTTGGCCTGGACCAGGGCGAACTGGTCGCCACCCAGGCGAGCGAGGGCGCCGAGGCGGCCGCTGTGGGCGCGCAGGCGGTCGGCCAGGGCCAGCAGCAACTGGTCGCCGACCTGGTAGCTGAACTGTTCGTTGATGCCCTTGAAGTCGTCCAGGCCCACGCACAGTACGGCCACACGGTGCTGCAGGCGCCCGCCATCGACGAGAATCTTGTCCAGTTGCTGTTGCAACTGCTGGCGGTTGGGCAGGCCGGTAAGGAAGTCGTACTGGGCCATGCGCTGCAGGCTGTTTTCCGCCTCGTGGCGCAAATGGGTGTTGCGTTCGATGGAGGCCAGCAACTGGTTGGCGGTGTCGACCCACAAGCCGAGCTCGTTGCGTTCGTGGCCCTTGAGTTGGGGAATCTGGTGCTGGCTGGGGCGATCAGGGTTGATCTGGGTGAGGTGCTCGATGATTTTCGACAGCGGTTTGGTCAGTAGCCAGTGGTACACGAGGTAAAGCACCAGGCCCATGGCCAGGGCGCGCAGCACGCCGGAAATGAAGATGATGACCGCGTTGACCAGAAAGCCCTCGCCATAGCTGGCGGTATCGAGGGTGATGCTCAGGTCGCCGTAGTATTCGCTGTAGGGGCCGCGGCCGACCAGTTGGGTGGTGTAGGTGCGCTCCTGGCCGAGGATCAGGTCGGTCAACCAGCGCAGGGGCATGTCCTGCAGGGGGCGGGACTTCTGCGCGAGCATGGTTTCATTGGGGTGGCCGATGGAGGCCATGCGGACCGATTCGTCCTGGAACAGGCCCTCCATGACCTGCATGCCCATCTCTCGGTCGAGGCTGTAGACCGCTTGGGTGGAGGGGTCGCGGAACATGTCGAGGATGCGCTGGGCATCGTTGTCGACGGCCTGGCGGGTCTTGTAGGTGTCATAGACGATCTGCGCACAACTGAGAACGACGCCCACCGCGAGCGCCGACAGCAGCACGACCCTGAGCAACTTGACCGACAAGCTGTTCCGAAATTCCAGCTTCAATGGGGTTTCCTTAATCCATGCGCATGCCATTATTTTGCCATCAACCTTGGCAATACACTATCGACCGATTGCCGCGGCAGGCGAGGGGCCCGTCGCTGGATGCACCCTGAGTACTGTATCGGTTACGCGGCCATGCGACTTGAATGTCCTGCATCAACTTTCCAGAAGGTTGATGTTAGCGCGCTATTGGGGGGGAGCAAGAGAGGGGACGCGGGGCGCTTGAAAATAAGCGGTGGTTTTTCCGTTTCCTGGACCCTGGAAACAGAAAAAA
>NZ_JABWRO010000072.1:0-27385 GCF_014268985.1 Pseudomonas sp. RW10S2
TTGCTCAAAATCTAAGGGCCAGCCCGCTCCCACAGGAATTGGGCTGGACTTTAAATTTTGAGCAAGACAGTTGTTCCCGCAGGGACTGGGCACGCCTTAGATTTTTGAGATTGCGATGCCGTTATTGCCCGGCGAGCTTGTCGAAGGCCTTGTCCAACGCAGCATCGGCATCCACCAGCTTCTGCCGGTGCAGCTTCATCCAGTCCTGATCCGCCGCCAGGCGCTTGCCCGCCTCCATCAGCATGCGCCGCACTTCGTTCGGCTGCGGCCCACCAGTGCCCTGGCGACTCTCGACCATCGCCCGTGGCGACAGGCTGGCGCGGAACGCAGCCTCGCTCAGCGGCAACTGGTCGTCCTGCCATTTGTACTTCTTCGCCGCCTGGGTGTAGAGCGCCTGGGCATCGGCGTAGGCGAAGTCCTTGGGCAGCGTGCCCTCGGCGCGGGCCTTTTCGACGATCAGCGAGGCGAAGCTGTGGCCGATGCGGAACGGCACGTGGTGCTGACGCTCCAGAGTGTCGGCCAGCTCCATCGACGTGGTCCAGTCGGCGTCCAGCTCTTCTTCGGCGCGGGCAGCGTTGATCTGCAGGGCATCGAGCACCAGGTCCATGCGCTCGAACATCTCGTTGGCCGACTTGAACAGCCCCAGGTCGTCGAACGCGGCCTTGTAGTCGGTCATGCCGGTGGTGACGTTGTGTGCACGCACGGTGGTGGCGTTGGCCAGCCCGACCACATCGGAGGCCGACTCGCGGGTGCGCATCAGCAGGCCCGGGTTACGCTTCTGCGGCATGGCGCTGCTGGTGTAGGTCGAGCCTTCGTCGAGCAGCAGCCAGGGGCGGGTCTGGTGGTACTGGGTGTGGATGTCGCCAATGATCGCGCCCACACGAATGGCCGACGACGAGGCGATGCTGGCAGCCTCCAGCGGAATGTCGTAGGTCGAGACCTGGCTGGCATCCAGCGAGTTCTCGCGCAGGCCATCGAAGCCCAAGAGCGTGGCCAGGCGCTCGCGGTTGAGCGGGTAGCCGGAGTTGGCCAGCACCGCGGTGCCCATCGGGCTCAGGTTCAGGCGTGCATAGAGGTCGTGGATGCGCTGGGCATCGCGCTGGAACGACGCCTCGTACGCCAGCAGGTAGTGGGCGTAGCTGATCGGCATGGCCTGCACGCCGTTGGTGTAGGCCGGCACCAGAGTGTCGACGTTGACCGAGGCCAGCTTGAGCAGGCGCTGGCGGGTGGCGTTCAGGGCGTCGCTGTAGTCCAGCACTTCGGCGCGCAGCGAGGCCAGGCGATAGGTGGCGTACATGTCCTGGCGGCTGCGCCCGGAGTGGATCAGCGAAGCCTGCGGGCCGATCTTGTCGATCATCACCTGCTCGAGCTGCAGCACATCGCTGGGGCGCTTGCCGTCGGGCTGCTTGGCCTGGTCGATGGCATAGCGCACGCCGCTGGCGATCACCTTGCCCTGGTCGGCAGGCACGATGCCCTGCTCGGTGAGCATGACGATGGACGCCTTGTTGATGCGGTTGAGCCAGTCGAACTGGCTTTCCTGCTGGCCGCCCTTGAGCGCGGACTTGTCCACGCTGGCGCCGATCTTGCGCGCCTGTTCGGCGCATTCGGCGGTGGTCTTGCACGGCAGGTCGGCGGTGTTGGCGGCTTGGGCCGTGGCAGCGGCGAACAAGGCGTAGGCGATGGCCAGGTAGAGCGGGGTCTTTCTTGTTGTCATGGTTTCGGATCCGCGAATGTGTCGCTCAGGAGGGGCGAACATGGCGGGATGCTAGCGGCGGTGCTTGAAGATTAAAAATATATTAAAAATATCCAATCAATATCTCTCTAGTATGGAGGTCGGCAACGACAACTTGATACTTTCAAAATATCAAGACACTCGATTCAAGATATTTTATCTCGGCAAAAACCACTGCTAGGATCGGCACCATAACTCCAATCAAACCGGCCGATCCCCATACACTGCCACGGGATACGACCGGCACCGCACTCTTACGAGGTGGTTACATGCGGCATCACGTTCTGCGCACACTCACCCGCTCCGTGCTGCTCCTGGCCGCCAGCCTGCTGGCCGTCCAGGCCGTCGCCGCCCCCCAGACCTTGCGCCTGGGCGACACGGCCCCCTACAACTTCGTCGCCTTCGCCAACAACGACCTGAACACTGCCAGCCTGCCCGTACAGCGCGCCGTGGTGCTGCTGCATGGTGTACGCCGCAATGCCGACGACTATTACGACAGCGGCGAAAAGCTGCTGGAAAACGCAGGTTTCAGCGCCCGCGACACCCTGCTGCTGGCCCCCAACTTCCTCACCCCCAGCGACCGCCGTGCCGGCGCTGACATGCCGCTGTGGCCCAAGGACAAGTGGATGCACGGCACCGAGTCGCAGAGCGGGCGCGCCGGTATCGCCGGGTTCACCGTGCTCGACGACCTGCTCGCCTACCTCGGCAATCGCCAGCATTTCCCTGCGCTGAAGGAAATCGTGTTCATCGGCCACTCCGCCGGGGGTCAATTGATGCAGCGCTACACCCTGCTCGGCGACGGCGACCAACGCCTGCGCGCCAGTGGCATCCAGGTGCGCTACGTGGTGTCGAGCCCCTCGTCCTACCTTTACCTGGACGACAACCGCCTGCAGGACGGTGCCTTCAAGCCCGTACTCACGGTCATGTGCCCCAGCTACAACCAGTACCGCTATGGCCTGGAGCGGGCCCCGGCGTACTTCACCCGCCAGGGCCTGAACGCTACCCAGGTGTTCCAGCGCTATGCCGCACGCAACCTGACCTACATGGTCGGCGAGCTCGACAACAAGCCTGACGACCGGGTCATGGACCGCGCCTGTGGCGCTGCCATGCAGGGCGATACCCGCGTCGAGCGCCAGCTCAACTACCTGCGCTACGAAGCCTTCCTCGCGCAGAAATGGCACATCCCCATCGACCATCTGCAATTCCAGGTCAGCAAGGTCGGCCATCACGCCGCCCGCCTGTTCGCCGCGAAAAGCGTTGCCAGGACCCTGTTCCCGACCCGCTGACGCCGTTCGCACTTCCTACAAAAACAACAAAAGAATCTGCCATGACCCGGACTTATCTCGCCGCCTCCGTGCGCCGGGCGTTGCACCCGCGCGCCCTGACGTTACTCACCGCCGCCGTGCTCGCCGGCCAAGCCCAGGGTGAAACCCTGCCCAGTGCCGGCTCCCTGTTCGACACCAACCGCGACAGCTTGCGCCCGGCGCAGCGCAGCCAGCAGCCCCAAGGCAGCGTGCGCATCGAGGCCGAGGACGACCAGCGCCAGGCCCAAGGCAGTAATTCGGCGGCCCCCTCGTTCAGCTTCAAGGTCACGGCCTTCAAGCTCACCGGCAACCGCGAGATCAGCGAATCGCGCCTGCAGCAGGAATTGCAGAACGACCTCGGCCGCGAACTCGATCTCACCGGCCTGCGCGCCGCCGCCGACCGCATTACCGCGCTGTACCGCAGCCGCGGTTATCTGGTGGCCCGCGCCTACCTGCCGCCGCAGGAAATCGAAGGCGGCGTGGTCACCCTTGAGGTGCGTGAGGGCAAGGTCGGCACGGTACGCACCGAGCCGGGCCCGGGTGTGCGCCTGAATGCCGGCATGCAGCAGCGTTTCGTCGACGCACTGCCCAGCGGCAGCGTGATTCGCGAGCAGGACATGGAGCGCGTACTGCTGCGCCTGTCGGATATCGCCGGGGTTTCGGTGCGCGCGGTACTTCAGCCCTCGCGCCAGCCGGGCGCCGCCGACATCGTGCTGAAGTTGAGCGAGATGACTGCCTGGACCGGCCGGGTCAGTTTCGACAACTACGGCAACTACTACACCGGCAGCAACCGGATGAGCACCAACGTCAGCCTCAACGACGCCTTCGGCTTCGGCGAAAGCCTGTACTTCAACAACCAGGCCAGCTTCGAGGGCCTGGATATCAAGGGCGTGGGCATGCGCTTGCCACTGGGCGCCAGCGGCATCAGCGTCGGCGCCAGCTACGCCGAGATGGACTACAGCATCGGCAAAGGCCTGAAGACCGCCAACGCCAGCGGCAGCGCCCAGGTGTCGTCGCTGTTCGCCGATGCCTCGCTGCTGCGCAGCCGCGACGCCAACATCGGCCTGAACCTGGCCCAGGAACACCGTTACTTCGACGACGCCGCTGGCGCCTTCGAGGTGCGCAAGAGCGCCGTGTTCCGCGGCCTGACCCTGTACGGCGACTGGCGTGACGGCTGGGCCGGCAGCAACCGCTGGAGCCTGGGCTACGGCATCGGCCACCTGGACAAGAACACCCCGCTCGACGCAGCCCTAGACGCGCTGACCGCCGAGGCCGCCGGCACCTACCACAAGGGCACCCTGTCGTTCAGCCGCCTGCAGGCGCTCGGCGGCGGTTACTCGCTGTACGCCGCCATCAGCGGCCAGTGGGCCGACAAGAACCTCGACAGCTCGGAGAAATTCACCCTCGGCGGCCCCAACGGCGTGCGCGCCTATGGGGTCGGCGAAGCGGCCGGTGACGAAGGCCTGCTCGGCCGGGTCGAGCTGCGCAAATACCTGGGCAACATCAACGGCGCCATCGCCGAAGGTGCGCTGTTCGCCGATGCGGGGCGGGTGAAAGTGAACAAGAAGCCCTGGGACGACAGCGAGAACAGCCTCAGCCGCCACGGCTACGGGGTGGGCCTGAGCATCTATCACCGCGACTTGGTGATGAACGCCAGCCTGGCCTTCTCCAATGGCGACGACCCCACCAGCGACGAGCGCGACGCCAAGCGTTTCTGTTGATTATTTGACGAGTGGTGCTAGCTGTAGGAGCGGGCTTGCCCGCGAAAAAGACACCGCGCTGCCTGGCACGGGCTACGCCCGTGTTCGCGGGACACAGCCCGCTCTACAACAGTTGGGCTGGCGTTTAGACAGGTATCGAGTCGCTTTCGGGAAGGGTTCAGCGGGCGTCGAGGGCGTAGAACTCTTGCAGCTTGGCCTGCAGCAGTGCCTTGTCCGGCAGGCAGGTCTGGTACTCGGCGACGAGGGCCGGTGACAGGCTGCGGTTGAGTGCGTACTCGACCACCTCGTCATGCTTGCTGGCGCACAGCAGTACGCCAATGGCAGGATTTTCATGCGTCTTGCGCTCGTTGCGGTCCAGCGCCTCGAGATAGAAATCCAGCTTGCCCATGTACTCGGGCTCGAAGCGCCCGACCTTCAGTTCCACCGCGACCAGGCAGTTGAGACCGCGATGGAACAGCACCAGATCCACGGCAAAGTCACGCCCACCGACCTGCAGTGGATACTCGGAGCCGACGAAGCAGAAGTCGCGGCCAAGCTCCACGAGAAAGTCCTTCAAGCGCTGGAGCAGGCCCTTGTGCAAATCGGCTTCGGCATGTGCTTGGGGAAGGTCGAGGAAATCCAGCATGTAAGCGTCACGGAACACCGACAGGGCTTGCGGGTGGGCCTGGGCGAGAGAGGCCGAGGCCTTGAGCGGGTCGGCAACGCTGCGCTCGAACAGCGCGGCTTTCATCTGGCGCTCCAGTTCGCGCTTGGACCATCCCTCCTTGATGGCCATCCGCAGATAGAACTCCCGCTCCTCCACCCGCCGGCTCTGCCCGAGAATGATCATGTTGTGGGTCCACGGCAGTTGTCTCACCAGCGGTGAGACAACTTCGTCGTGACGATAGGCTTCAAAGAACTGGCGCATGCGGAAAAGGTTCGGTCGCGTGAACCCACGCAACCCTGGCTGCGTACGCGCCAGGTGTCCGGCCAACTGGCTGACCACGGCGTCGCCCCACTCGGCATTCTCGATCTTGCGGCTGATGTAGGCACCGACCTGCCAGTACAGCTCGATGAGCTGTGTGTTGACGGCCTGCATGCAGCGTTGCCGTGCCGAGTGGATGAGGGTCACGACCTCGTCGAAGCGCTCATCCCTGGAAGGCGCAGAGGCGGTTGCATTGTCATGTTGCGGGTGGTCTTTCATCGAAGGGCTCCTGGCATTGTTCGAAGCCAGGAAGCCTATCCAAGGGAGCGCGCCGGAAATGTCGGACCGCTCCTAGGATGCTGTGGCCCATGACAGAAGGGCGCCTAGTCCAGGCGCCCCTCGTCATGACCCGTTACATCCGCTCTGCTACCCCATCGACCGCACCACCACCTTGCGGCCATGCCCGCGCGTGGTGACGATGCCGAGGAAGGAGATCACGATCGCCAGGCTCAGTGTTGCACTGACCTCTGCACGGTGCTCCTCGGTATACATCATCACGGCCAGCGCGCAGCTGATGAACACGATCACTCCCCAGGTCAGCCAGGGGAACAGCCACATGCGGAACTTCAGTTCCGTGCTCTCGCGCTCCAGGCGCCGGCGCATGCGCAACTGCGAGATGGCGATCACCAGGTACACCAACAGGGCGATGGCGCCGGAGCTGGCGAGCAGGAACTCGAACACGCCCTTGGGCGCGAAGTAGTTGAGGATGGCGATGGCAGCCCCGATCAGCGTGCTGCCGAACACTGCAGCACGCGGCACGCCGACCTTCGAGGTGCGCTTGAGCATGGCGGGCGCATCGCCGCGCTTGGCCAGCGAGAACATCATCCGCGAGGCGATGTAGATCGACGAGTTCATGCAACTGGTCACGGCGATCAGCACCACCAGGTCGACCATGAACGCGGCATTGGGGATGTTCATGATCTCCAGCGCACGCTGGTAGGAGCCCACCACCGCAAGCTGCGGATCGTTCCACGGCACCACTGAGATGATCACGAAGATCGACAGGATGTAGAAGGTGCTGATCCGCCAGATCACCGAGCGGGTGGCCTTGGCGATGTTGCGCGCCGGATCGCTGGATTCGGAGGCGGCAATGGTCACCGCTTCCGTGCCGATGAAGCTGAACATCACGGTGATGAAGGCGCCGATCACCGCCGACCAGCCTTTGGGCGCGAAACCGCCGTGCTCGCTCATCAGTGTGCTCAGGCCGCTGACTTCGCGGTTGGGCAGCCAGCCCATCAGCGCGGCAAAACCGAGGCCGATGAAGCCCAGGATCGCGGTGACTTTCAGGATCGCGAACCAGAACTCGAACTCGCCGTACTTGGCCACGCTGAACAGGTTGGTGCAGGCCAGCAGCAGTACCGATGCGAGGGCGAAGATCCAACTGTCGACCTGCGGGAACCAGGCATTGAGCACATGGCCTGCGGCCAGCGCCTCGATGGGAATGACCAGCACCCAGAACCACCAGTACAGCCAGCCGATGGTATAGCCGGCCCAACGGCCGATGGCCTGGTCGGCGTAGGTGGAAAACGAGCCGGTGTCGGGATGGGCGACGGCCATTTCGCCGAGCATGCGCATGACCAGCACGACCAGCGTGCCGGCGACGAAATAGGAGAGGATGGTGGCGGGACCGGCAGCCGCGATGGCGTGTCCGGAGCCGACGAAAAGTCCTGCACCGATGATGCCGGCGATGGACAGCATCGTTACATGACGTGGCTTGAAACCTTGTGCAAGGTTGCCATCAGTTCCCACGGTGTTCATTGATCTTGTTCTCTTTTTTTGCTGACACAAGGAAGGACGGGCAGGCGTAGGCGAAAACTATCTCCTTTCTGGACAATGAGTTGCACGCGGCTCAGGTGATTTTATTGACGTTGTTCACGGGTTGGCGAGCGGCGGCGTCGAGGTCGGCTTCATTCAAGCAGTGCGGGTGCTGGGCAAATTGTTCCTGCGCGCCATGAAGGTGTTCGATCACGACACCGGGTCTTGCGAAGGCGGGTCAAATCGGTGCTATTCACCGCGAAGGGCTTTTCGCGGGCAAGCCCGCTCCCACAGGGATTTTTGGGCACCTTTGGATGTTGAGCAAGACAGTTGCTGCTGGTCGCGACGGTGATCCCAGTGGTAGTTCACCACCGCGAAGATCACGATCACCGACACCACGCACAGCCCTGTCTGCAGATTGCTCACGCCATCCTCCGCGCCATGCGCTTGAGCCCCAGAACCATTCCTGCCCCCACCACGGCAGTCATCATGCTGAACTTGGACATCCCGCCAATGCTGGCGATCAGGTTCGGCGGCGGGAATACCATCGAATGCCGACTTCGTCTATTTGCACGATCCGGACACCGACCACGGCCGCCACCGGTTGGCGCTGGACTGCCAGCGCATGAGCCTGTTCGGTGGACGCAAGGTGCGGGCGGCGGTGGTGGTGTTTGCGCGGGGGTAAAGCGCGCATAAAGCTTTTTACTGGCTGCGCAGGCCCTATCGCGATCCGGCTTGCCCCGCGACAGGGCCTTCTCTGTCAACGCACCAGGCAAGGCCGTTTGTTGTCGAAGGTCCAACCCGGCACCAGGAACTGCATCGCCACGCTGTCATCCCGAGCGCCCAGGCCCATGTTGCGGTAGCACTCATGGGCTCTCATCAACTGGTCCTCATCGAGCTCTACCCCCAGCCCCGGCCGCGTCGGCACCCGTACATGGCCGTCTACGATGCGCAGCGGCTCACGCGTCAGGCGCTGGCCGTCCTGCCAGATCCAGTGGGTGTCGATGGCGGTGATCTCACCCGGCGCGGCGGCTGCCGCCTGGGTGAACATGGCCAGCGAGATGTCGAAGTGATTGTTGGAATGCGAGCCCCAGGTCAGGCCCCAGTCATGGCACATCTGCGCCACCCGCACCGAGCCCTGCAAGGTCCAGAAATGCGGATCGGCCAACGGGATGTCCACCGACTGCAACTGGATCGCGTGGCCCATCTGCCGCCAGTCGGTGGCGATCATGTTGGTGGCGGTGGGCAGGCCGGTGGCGCGGCGGAACTCAGCCATCACTTCACGCCCGGAATAACCATTCTCCGCACCGCACGGATCCTCGGCGTAGGCCAGCACATCGTGCTTGTCGCGGCACAGGGCAATGGCCTCCTTCAGCGACCAGGCACCGTTGGGGTCGAGGGTGATGCGCGCCTCGGGGAAACGCTCGGCCAGCGCAGTGACAGCCTCCATCTCCTCTTCGCCACGCAGCACGCCGCCCTTGAGCTTGAAGTCGTTGAATCCGTAGCGGGCCTTGGCGGCCTCGGCCAGGCGCACCACCGCCTCGGGCGTCAGGGCCGGCTCATGGCGCAAGCGCAGCCAGTCGTCATCGGCCTCGGCTTCGTTGCGGTAGGCCAGGTCGGTGCGGGTGCGGTCGCCGATGTAGAACAGGTAGCCGAGCATCTTCACCGACTCGCGCTGCTGGCCTTCACCCAGCAGCGCGGCCATCGGCACGTTCAGGTGCTGGCCGAGCAGGTCGAGCAGGGCCGACTCGATGGCGGTCACCGCGTGCACGGTAATGCGCAGGTCGAAGGTCTGCAGCCCGCGCCCGCCGGCATCGCGGCTGGCGAAGGTCTGGCGCATGGCATTGAGCACGCGCTGGTAATGGCCGATTGGCTGGCCGACCACCAGGCTGCGGCTGTCTTCGAGGGTCTGGCGGATGTTCTCGCCGCCAGGCACCTCGCCCAGGCCGGTGTTGCCGGCGCTGTCGCGCAATACCACGATGTTGCGGGTGAAGAACGGGCCGTGGGCGCCGCTCAGGTTGAGCAGCATGCTGTCGTGGCCGGCCACCGGGATCACGCGCAGGTCGGTGACGACCGGGGTCGAGGAGTGAGGCGTCGTCTGCATGGTCATTGTCCTTGTCGGGCAGGCGTTCAATGGGATTGGCCCAGGGCCGATGGGGCCTTGAGTTCAGGGGAAGGAGCACCCTTGGCGCGGGTACGGACGAAGAACACGGCGATGGCGGCCAGCACCGAGGTCACCGCCAGGCCATACAGCCCGCCCTGGATCGAGCCGGTCTGCTGCTCGAGCAGGCCGAAGGTGGTGGGCGCGACGAAGCCGCCAAGGTTGCCCACCGAGTTGATCAGTGCGATCACCGCCGCAGCGATGCGCGCATCCAGATACCCCTGGGGGATCGGCCAGAACAGCGACGACGCCGCCTTGAAGCCGATGGCGGCGAAGCACACCGAAACGAAGGCGAACACCGGCCCGCCCGTGGTCGACATGAACATGCCGATGGCGGCCACCACCAGTGCGGCGGCGACCCAGGCCTGCTGGAATCTCCAACGTGCGGCCCCGGCGGCGAAGGCGTACATCGCCAGGATCGAGATCAGCCAGGGGATCGAGTTGAAGAAGCCGACCTGCAGGTCGCTCAGCTCGCCCATGCGCTTGATGATGCTCGGCAGCCAGAAGGTCGCGGCGTAGATGGTCAACTGGATGCAGAAGTAGATCAGGCAGAACAGCAGGATCTGGCGGTCCTTGAGCAGGCGCCAGGCCGAGGTCTTGATCACCCCGCCCGCCTCGCGCTCGCGCTGCTCGCGGTCGATGGCCTCGACCAGCGCATGCTGCTCGGCCGGGCTCAGCCACTTGGCATCCTGCGGGCGGGAGTCGAGCCAGAAGAACACGAAGAAGCACAGGATCACCGAGGCCATGCCCTCGATGAACAGCATCCATTGCCAGCCGTGCAGGCCCATGCCCTGGATCTGCATCAGCGCACCGGCCAACGGACCTGAGATCAGCGAGGCCAGGGCCGAGCCGCTGAGGAAGATGGCGATCGCCTTGCCACGTTCGGCACCGGGCAGCCAGCGGGTGAAGTAGTAGATCACTCCGGGGAAGAAGCCGGCTTCGGCGACCCCGAGCAGAAAACGCAGCACGTAGAACTGGGTCTCGTTCTGCACGAAGGCCATGGCGGTGGCGACCAGGCCCCAGGTGAACATGATGCGGGTCAGCCACAGACGTGCGCCGACCTTTTGCAGCAGCATGTTCGACGGCACCTCGAACAACGCATAGCCGATGAAGAACAGGCCGGCGCCAAATCCATAGGCGGCGGCGCTGATGCCCAGGTCACTTTCCAGGTGCGGACGGACGAAGCCGATATTGACGCGGTCCAGGTAGTTGACCACGAACATGATGACGAACAGCGGCAGGACATGGCGCTTGACCTTGGCTACGGCGCTGGCCAGCGCATCGCCGCCGGGCAAGGCAGACGCAGGGGGGGTGTCGTTCACGGGATATCTCCCAGTCATTGTTTTTATTGAGGGTGCTGGTGGCAGGCGAGGCAGTTGTCTGACATCCAGGTGGAAATGAGCATATTCCCGGCGGGGTTGTACGACAAGTTGGAAATTGAGCGAAAAAAGCAAAATACAAGCGGTTAACTAGGTAAAAATCGGCGAAATGCTTTTATCAGGTCGACTACCCAAGGCAATGGGAGGGGGAATATCAGGATGAAAAAAATCTTTGTGGATAACTTGTCATACAAGTAATGTGAGGGCGTTCAGCCGAGTCCTTTCGCGGAACACGTCGCAGCGGCGAACCGCCGCTCTCACAGGTACTACTTCGAGCCCACGCCATGACCCGCCCCCATAGCCGTGCCCACGACCTGGTCTCGAGCCTCACCCAGCAATTGCTGCTGGGCACCTTCAAGCCGGGCGACAAGCTGCCCTCGGAAAACACCTTGGTGCGCGAGTATGGCGTCAGCCGTACCGTGGTCCGCGAAGCGCTGTCGAAGCTACAGGCTGCGGGTCTGGTACAGGCCCGTCACGGGATCGGTACGTTCGTCATCGAACGCCAGGCCCGTTCCGGCCTGCGAGTGGGCCCCGAGAACGCCGCCAGCGTGCGCGACCTGCTGGAGCTGCGCATCGGCCTGGAGGGCCAGGCCGCCGCACTGGCGGCCCTGCGCCGAAATGACCGACAACTGGCGCAGATGCGCCAGGCGCTGGACGACTACCAGGACCTGGCCGCCGCCGGTGACAGCTGCATCGAAGCCGACCGACGCTTCCACCTGCTGATCGCCGAGGCCACCGGCAACCTGTATTTCAGCGAGATGATGGCGCAACTGGGTGACGGTCTGATCCCGCGCAAGCGCATGGCCCAGGCCGAGCGCGCCGGGGCCAACCTGGCGGGGCATGCTTATCTGGCCAACCTGGAGCACGAGGCGATTCTCAACGCCATCCGCCGACAGGACCCGGAAGCGGCCAGGGCGGCGATCTGCCTGCACCTCTCCAACAGCCGCGATCGCCTGCTACCCGACTGACCGGCGTGCAGCGGACAAAAAAAATCGCGGAACCGGCGCCCTCCCCCTGGTGCGCAGTAACAGGGGAAAGGCCATCCGGCCCGCGATCAAGCCCACTCGCGTATCAATCCTTCTTGCGATACCCCTCGACGATCGCCGAGAAATCCTTGCCGCCCTCGCCCCGCAAACTCATGGCCTGGTACAACTGCTGCGCCACAGCACCGAGGATCACCGGCTGGTGCGCCTGGCGCGCGGCCTCGGTCGCCAGGCCCAGGTCCTTGAGCATCAGCTCCGCACCGAAACCACCGGTGTAACCCCGCGATGCGGGGGCGGTCTCGATCACGCCCGGCCAGGGGTTGTAGGTATCCGAACTCCAGCAACGGCCCGTCGAGCTGTTGATGATGCCGGCCAGCACCTGGGTGTCGATCCCCAGTGCATTGCCCAGGGCCATCGCCTCGGACACGCCGATCATCGAGATGCCCAACAGCAGGTTGTTGCAGATCTTGGCGATCTGTCCGGTGCCGACTTCACCGCAGTGCACGATGTTGCGCCCCATCTGCTCGAGCACCGGTTTGAGCGTGGCGAACAGTTCGGGGCTGGCACCGACCATGAAGGTCAGGGTGCCGGCCGCCGCGCCGCCGGTGCCACCGGACACCGGCGCATCACCCAGGTCGATGCCTTTGGCCGCCGCGGCCTTGGACACGTCGCGGGCGGTCTGCGGATCGATGGTGCTGCAGTCCACCGCCGGTGTGCCGGGGCGAATGCCGGCGAGCACGCCGTCCTCGTTCAGGTACACGCCGCGCACATGGGCAGCGGCCGGCAGCATGGTGATCACCAGCTCGCTGTTGGCGGCGGCATCCCTGGGCGAGGTGCTGATCTGCCCGCCCAGTTCGGCGAGCTCGGCCAGCACGGTCTTGTTCAGGTCGAACAGGTTGAGCTGATGCCCGGCCTTGATCAGGTTACGGGCCATGGGCGCGCCCATGTTGCCCAGACCGATGAATGCAATGCGCATGGCAGTCTCCTTAGCGCAGGCTGATGGTGGTGTTCACACCGTCATTGACGCTGTCGTCATCGAACCAGCGGGCGGTGACGGTCTTGGTCTGAGTGTAGAACTGCACCACCTGCTTGCCGTATGGGCCGAGGTCGCCAAGCTTGGAGCCACGCGAACCGGTGAAGCTGAAGAACGGCACCGGCACCGGAATCGGAATGTTGATGCCGACCTGGCCGATGTCGATTTCGCTCTGGAACTTGCGCGCTGCCGCGCCGCTCTGGGTGAACAGGCCGGTGCCATTGCCGAACGGGTTGGCGTTGACCAGGGCGATGGCCTCGTCGAGGGTATCGACCTCGAGGGTGACCAGTACCGGACCGAAGATTTCCTGGGTGTAGATCTGCATGTCGGTCTTCACCCCGGAGAACAGGGTCGGGCCGACGAAGTTGCCCTGCTCGTACCCCGGCACCTTCACGTCGCGGCCGTCCAGCTCGAGCGTGGCGCCTTCCTTGATGCCGCTCTCGATCAGCCCCAGCACACGCTCCTTGGCGCGCTTGGAAACCACCGGCCCGACATCGGTGCCCGGCTCGCTGCCGGCATTGACCTTGAGCTTGCTCGCCGCCGCCTTGATATCCGGCAGCCATTCACGCGCCTTGCCCACCAGCACCGCCACCGACGTGGCCATGCAGCGCTGGCCGGCCGCACCGAAGGCCGCGCCGACCAGGGCGTTGATGGTCTGGGTGCGGTTGGCGTCGGGCAGCACCACGGCGTGGTTCTTGGCGCCCATCATCGACTGCACGCGCTTGCCGTGCTGGCTGCCCAGGTTGTAGACATGGGTGCCCACTTCGGTGGAGCCGACGAAGGAGATCGCCTTGATGTCCGGGTGGGTGCAGAGCGCATCGACCACCTGCTTGCCGCCATGCACCACGTTGAGCACACCGGCCGGCACGCCAGCTTCGAGCGCCAGCTCGACCAGCATCATGGTCGACAGCGGATCCTGCTCGGAGGGTTTGAGCACGAAGGTGTTGCCGCAGACGATGGCCATCGGGAACATCCACAGCGGGATCATCGCCGGGAAGTTGAACGGGGTGATGCCGGCGCACACGCCGATGGGCTGGCGCAGGGTGTAGGTGTCGACGCCACCGGCGACGTTCTCGGCGAACTCGCCCATCTGCAGGGTGCCGATGGACGCGGCATGCTCGACCACTTCCAGACCACGGAAAATATCGCCTTCTGCGTCGGCCAGGGTCTTGCCTTGCTCGGCGCTCAGGGTCGCGGCGATGCGCTTGCTGTGTTCGCGGATCAACGCCTGCAGCTTGAGCATGATGCGCATGCGCGCACCGATCGGCGTGTCACGCCAGGTCTTGAAGGCTCGTTCGCCAGCCGCGACCGCCGCGGCGACTTCCTCGGGGGTGGCGAAAGGAACACGCGCCAGCACCTGCTGGGTGGCCGGGTTGACGATGTCGCGCCATTCGGTGGTCTTGGACTCGACCCATTGGCCGTCGATCAGCAGCTTGACCTGCTCGACCTGAGTGTGGGGCGTGTGGGGTGCGTTCATCTGCGCTCTCCTTGGAATTATTGTCGGAACGAAGACGCCTACGCCGCAGCGAACGGGGTGGCGTGCAGGGGCTGAGTTCGAGTATAGATGTGCAAACATCCAACAAGAATGCACAAAAAAACCGGATCAACATGCAAAAAGACCTGACCTCCCTCAGCGCGCTGAACTGGGACGACCTCAAGTTCTTTCTTGAGGTAGCGCGCACCCGCAAGGCCAGCAGTGCAGCCAAACGCCTGGCCGTGGACTACACCACGGTGTCGCGGCGCATCAGCTCGCTGGAAGGGGCGATGGGCACCTTGCTGTTCGAGAAATCGCGAACCAACGGTTTCGTGCTCACCGCCGAAGGCCAGCGTCTGCTGGGCTATGCCGAGTCGATCGAAAGCACCCTGCACATGGCCTGCGAGCAGGTGTCGGGCTCGGGCGTTGCGCTGTCCGGGCACGTCCGCATGGGGTGCACCGAGGGCTTCGGCAGCTTCTTCGTCACCCCTCAGCTGAGCCGCTTCGTGGACACCTGGCCGGCGATCTCGGTGGACATTCTGCCGCTGCCGCACTTCATCAGCCTGTCCAAGCGTGAAGCCGACATTGTCATCGCCCTGGAGCGCCCCGAGCATGGGCCCTACGTGTGCTGCAAGCTGTGCGACTACCGCCTGCGCCTCTATGCGACCCGCGAGTACCTCGACCACCACGAACCGATCCGCCAAGTCGCCGACCTGGTGCGCCATCCGTTCATCAGCTACGTGGACGACCTGGCGTTCAGTTCCGAGCTGCTGTACCTGGCCAACCTGATCCCCAACGCCAGCGCCCACCTGCGCAGCACCAGCGTGATCGCCCAATACACCGCTGCCCTGCAGGGACGCGGGCTGGCGATCCTGCCGTGTTTCCTGGCGGCGCAGGACGAACGACTGGTGACCGTGCTACCGGAGGAGGTGGAGGTGACGCGGCAGTTCTGGATGTATTGCCGGGAGGACTTGCGCAAGTTGAAGCGGATCACTTTGCTGTGGGATTACATCCGCGATGTGACCGAGGCGAATGCGCCGCTGTTGATGGGGCAGACGCGGGAGATGGTATTTGCGCAGGATTGAGGCGGATGGCACCGGCTGCGCCGGTGATCGCGGGACGAGCCCGCTCCCACAGGGGGCCGGTGCCATTGCTCCCATTCCTTAGTTCGACGCCACCACGATCGACACCCGCCGATTCTCGGTGCGCCCGGCACTGGTGCGGTTGTCCGCCACCGGCTGGGTGCTGCCCAAGCCGCGCGTCTGAATGTTGCGCGGCTGCATGCCGACGCTGATCAGCGCCTGGGCCACACTCTGGGCTCGGCGCTCGGAGAGCTGCTGGTTATAGGCCACCTTGCCCGAGGCATCGGCATGGCCATCGACGCGCACATGCTGGATATCCACCGACAGCAACGCCTTGCCGATCCGCTCGACAATCGCCTGGCTCTGGCCGTTGAGCCCGTCCAGGTCACTGCCGAACAGCACCTTGCCCGACAGGTCGAACGCCCAGCCCTCGTCGCTTGGGGTGAACCCTTCGCGCTTGAGCACGGCAATCTGTTCAGGGCTCAGCCCACTGGGTGGCACGGTCTGGCAGCCGGTCAAGGCCAACACTGCCAGCAGCAAGGCCAGCAAGGGAAAACGCAGTCGGGAAAAGGGGTGTTTCACGGTTCAGCTCCTGTTGTTCAAATCCGTGGCTCAGCGTTCCGTCTGGGCCACTTGCCAATGGCCGCGCCGATTACGCTTGGCCTGGTACATCGCCGCATCGGCGGCATTGAGCAGACTGGCCGAATCCTGGCCATCGTCCGGGTAATAGGCGATGCCGACACTCAACGAGGTGCTGACGCGCTGGCCATCGTCCAGCAGGATCGGCAGCCTCATGCTGGCAACGATCTTCTCGGCGATGCGCTGGGCATCCTCGCGTGAATGCAGAGGGGTCAGCAGCACGGCGAACTCGTCACCGCCAAGGCGCGCCACCAGGTCGTGCTCGCGCAACTGCGCACGCACGCGGCTGGCGATATTGATCAGCACCTCGTCGCCAACGGCATGGCCGAGGCTGTCGTTGATCTTCTTGAAGTGGTCACTGTCGAGGAACAGCAGCGCCAGGTGGTCCTGCTGCTGGGCGGCGTTGCGCAGGCAACGGTTGAGGCGCCCTTCGAAGAAGGCGCGATTGGGCAGGCCGGTGAGGCTGTCATGGCTGGCCTGGTGCGCGAGGGTCTCGTTCTCGCTCTGCAAGTGGCTCTGCCAGACCTCCAGCTCGTCGAGCAGGGCGTTGAAGTCGTTGCCCAGCTCATTGAGCTCGGCAATCGGCGTCTCGGGCACGCGCCGGTCGAAGCTGCGCTCGCGTCGCGCCGCATGGGCCACGCTGGCCAGCCCCCGCAGGGGACGGACGATATCGCCGAACAGCCGGCGCGACAGGTGGATGGCGACTGCGGCGCTGAGCAAGCTGCAAAAGAGGATTCCCGCCAGGCCGCTGAGCAGGAAGCGCAGCAGGCTGCCGCCCTGGCCAAGCAGCTCGATGTGCCCGACCGTGCGCTGCTGACGGACGATCGGCAGGTGGATGGCCTCGCCCAGCAAGGCCTTGGCCACCTGGCGCTCCAGGGGTGCCAGCAAGCCTGTGTCATCGCGTTGCCATTGCGCCAGCATCTCACCCTGGCTGTCGAAGACCTTGGCGTCTGCCACCTCTTCAGTGGCGGCGATCACCGCCAGGGCTTCACTGGCCGCCCCGCTGTCGTCGAACACCACCGCCGCTTCCACGGTGT
Source organism: Pseudomonas sp. RW10S2 (assembly GCF_014268985.1). Lineage (NCBI taxonomy): Bacteria > Pseudomonadati > Pseudomonadota > Gammaproteobacteria > Pseudomonadales > Pseudomonadaceae > Pseudomonas > Pseudomonas sp. RW10S2. The sequence goes on from NZ_JABWRO010000072.1 coordinate 17,265, forward strand.
AGCTGATCGAGCGGGCGATCAGGTGCAGGTTGTGATGGGCATAGACGCGCAACGCTGCCACGCCGAGCACGGTCAGGGACACGCCCACGAGTCCGACGGCGATCAGCGCGACACCCAAGTGCCCGCGCCCCAGCACTGACCGCAAGGTCGGCCGCTTCCTGCGGCTGCCGGTGAGTTTCATGGTTGCGCCGCCCTGCGCCGCGACAATTGCAGCACGCTGGGGTGGATGCGCACGCCACTGCGCGCCACCGAGTCGAGGTTCACATCGAAGCTGACCTGTTCGTCATCGACGTGCAGGCAGAACAGGCTGCCGACGGTGCACGGGTCATCGGCCTCGCTGATGCTCAGGACCGGATGCCCGACCAGGGCCTGGAACAGGCGATCACGCTGGCCAGCGTCGAGCTTGCCGATGTACACCGCGTCGCAGGCGCCGGAAACGCGTGCATCGTCGGCCAGCAGGCGACGCACCTGCAGGGGCTGGCCGGCATTCTGCACAGTGCCCTTGATCAGGTCGTCGGCATATTCTGTGGGGCCGACCAGGCACAGGCGCAGCGGCGAAGGGTCAGCAGGCCAGCGGGCATAGCTGAAGATCCCCAGCACGACCTGGGTTACCGCCTTGGCGCGTTGCTGCACCTGGGTTGCAGTGGCAGGGAGGTCCGCCCGGGCAGGTACGGCGAACAGCGACAAGGCGGCAATCACTAGCGAAAGCACGCAGCCCGTCACTCGCCCCCTGGGCGAGACAACCACTGTCATGTGGGAAATCTCTCAAATTAGATTCAGATAACCCGCACGATAGCATAAGGCCGCAGTGCCAAGGTATTGACGAACATCACGCTTGATCGAGCATGAGGCCAGAAATCCGACGCACCTTGCGCTCGACAGCCGCCTCGAAGACCCCCGCCCGTGGTTCCACCAGGCTGAAGCACTGCTTGGCGCGGGTAATACCGGTGTACACCAGCTCCTTGGTCAGCACGGGATTGAGCGCATCAGGCAGCACCAGCGCGGTATGGCTGAACTCAGAGCCCTGGGACTTGTGTACAGTCATGGCGAACACCGTCTCCACCTCATTGAGCCGACTGGGCAACACGAAGCGCACCCCGCCCGAGCCGTCGTTGCGCGGGAAGGCGACCCTCAGCAGTGGCTCGCCATGCTCGTCGGGCAGGCGCAGGGCGATGCCGATATCACCGTTCATCAGGCCGAGGCCGTAGTCATTGCGGGTGACCAGCACCGGTCGTCCCTCGTACCAGGGTTGACGGGTGTCGATCAACCCGGCGTTGTGCAACACACGCGCCACACGCTCGTTCAGCCCTTGCACCCCCCAGGGCCCTTTGCGCACCGCGCACAGCAGCTGGAAACCTTCGAAGCTGTTCAGCACCAGGGCAGCCCACTGCTCCCACGCGGGGTCATCGCCAGGCGTGCCTGGCGCCGGCCGATGACGACCGATACTGCGCAGAAAGTGGCGATAGCCCTGCGGGCCGTCTTCACCACGCCCAAGGCCATCCAGCAGCAAGCGATCGAAGGCGCGGTCATGCTCGCCGCGCAGCGACAGCCCGAACACGTCCTCAGGCGGCATGCTCAGCAGATCCCGCGCCTGGCGGGCCTGCTGCAGGTTGACCAGGCGCGCCAACTGGCCGATGCCACTGCCTTCGCCGAAACGCCGGGAATAACGCAACATCACCACCTGCTGGGCCAGCGCGTGCTGACGCGCATCACCTGGCTGCAAACCGCTGCCCTGCAGCGACTGGCCACCCACCTGCTCGAGCCAGGCCTGAGTGGCGGGCGTGTAACGCCCCTCTTCGGCATACCGGCACAGGTCGCCGAGCACCGCACCGGCCTCCACCGAGGCCAACTGGTCCTTGTCGCCCAACAGCACCAGGCGTGCCTGCGCTGGCAAGGCGTCAAGCAGATTGGCCATCATTTCCAGGTCGATCATCGAGGCTTCATCGACCACCAGCACGTCCAGCGGCAGCGGGTTACCGGCGTGATGCCGAAAATGCCGCGAACCGGGGCGACTGCCAAGCAAGCGGTGTACGGTGCTCACTTCGGTCGGAATCTGGGCACGCACATCGGCACGGACACGCAAACGCTCGACCTGCTGGCCAATGGATTCGGTCAGGCGCGCAGCGGCCTTGCCGGTGGGTGCGGCCAGGCGGATGCGCAAGGGCCTGCCCTGCTCCACTGCCGGCCCCTGCAGCAAGGCCAGCAAGCGTACGACCGTGGTGGTCTTGCCGGTGCCAGGGCCACCGGTGATGATGCTGAACGCGGCACGCGTTGCCAGGGCACAGGCGAGCTTCTGCCAGTCGACCTGGTCTGCCGGGGCGCCATCCTCGAACAACTGTGCCAGGCGCGCGGGCAGGTCGGCGGGAATCGACTCGTCTGCCAGGATGCGTTGCTGCAGCGACCGGTCGATACGCCGCTCATAGCTCCAGTACCGGCGCAGGTACAGACGCTGGCCGCTGAGTACCAGCGGCCGCGCGTCCTGGCCCTGGGCATCGCCCGAGGCCACCAGCCGACTGGCCGCGATGCGCTGACGCCAGGTGCTCGGTTCGAGCGTGGCGAGCAACTGCGACGGCAACAGCAACGGCCCCGCCAGCGCATCGCCCTCTGGCGGCAGCGACAAGGCGAAATCGGGCTCGGCTAGAGTCTGCTCAAGGTCGAGACAGACATGCCCATGCCCCAACTGGTGACTGGCCAGCGCCGCCGCCAGCAACAGCAGGGGATCGCTGCCGGCCTCGCGCTCCTCGAGGAAGCTGACGAATGCCCGGTCCAGCGCACGCAACCAGCCGCGCTCGACCCAACGGTCGAGCAGGGCCAGCAGGTCCTGGCTGTCGTTCAACGGCGCAAGGGCCGCCAGGTGCTCGGCCTGCAGCGGTGTCGGCAGCAGGTCATCGAGGGTTCGGCTCATGGTGCGGCTCCGGCAAACAGGTCCTGCTGTTCGGGCGCACAGGCGCCGCGAAACAACGCATCGAGCTGCTCGATCAGCTCACGGGGCGGTCGGGCGAAATACAGGCCATGGCCGACGCTGCCAATACCGCGCAGGAAGATGAACAAGGCACCGCCCACATGGCGGTCGTAGTCGTAGTCGGGCAGCCGCGCGCGCAACTGGCGATGCAGGGCCAGCAGGTAGAGCACGTACTGCAGGTCGTAGCGATGGTCGAGGATCGCCTGCTCCATGGCCAGTGCACTGTAGGCGCTGCCGTCGGGGCCGAGCCAGTTGGACTTGTAGTCGGCCACGTAGTAGCGCCCGTCCAGCTCGAACGCCAGGTCGATGAAGCCCTTGAACATGCCATTGAGTTGGGTCGCCAGCGCTGCCGGTCGCGCGGCGCCACCGTGGGTGTGGCGGACAACGAGCTGATCGAGGCGCAGCACGTCAACCTGATGGCTGGCGAACCAGAACTCCATCTCGATCTGATATTGCTGGAGCTGCGCCAGGGTCAGGACCGGGCCGTCCGGCGACAGCGGCATGGCCTGCGTCAGCAACTGCTGCAGCCAGGGCGCCAGGGTCGGGATCCAGCCGGTCCAGTCGCGACGGTTGCAGCGTTGGCCGACCGTTCGTTCGATCAACGCGGGCTGGCCGGCCACTTCGGCAAAACCTTCACGCCCAGCCCACTCGAGCAGGCCGTGAAGGAAGGTGCCGGGGTTCGGTCCGCGAGGGAAACGGTGGATATCGCCGTTTTCCGCAGGGACTTCACGCAGGCGCTGTGCATCGACGTTCTCGTCGTCGAGCAATTGCTGGGCCTGGGAGCTGTCGGCACCGAGGTTCTGGTCGCCGACCCGCAAGGCGCTGTAGGAGGCGATCCACCACTGCTCCGCCGCTGCGCGGCGCGGCTTGCGTGCAGGCAGGCGTTCGGCGCTGTCCTGCGGGGCGAGATAGCACTGTTCATCGGCGTCGGGCACAGGCACGCAGGCAATGGGCGCCCCCTCGGCACACAGCGCCTGCAGCCAGTCGGCCAACTGCACGGAAGCCGCCAGCGGGACGCCGCCGCCCAGCAGGTAACCCAGGCCCGAGCGGTGCAGTTGCGAGGTTTTCTGGCTGCCGCGCTTGAGGTCGGCAACCCCCAGCCAGCAGGCATGCTGGGCGCGGGTCAGGGCGACGTAGAGCAGGCGCAGGTCTTCGGCCAGACGCTCATCGTCCGCCAAGGCGATCTGCTCGTCGGTGGGCGTGAGCGTCAGCAGCACCTGGCCATCATCGCCGTGCCAGGCCAATGGCAGGCGCTGGCCATCCACCGGTTTGCTGGTGCAGATGAACGGCAGATAGACCAGCGGGTACTCCAGGCCCTTGGATTTGTGGATGGTCACGACCTTGACCAGTTGCTCATCGCTCTCCAGGCGCAGGATCTGCTCTTCACCGGCCTGCCCGGCATTGGCCAGGTGCTCGGCCAGGTGACGGATCAAGGCCTGTTCGCCATCCAGTTCGCCGGCCGCCTGTTGCAGCAGTTCGGCCAGGTGCAGCAGATTGGTCAGCACACGTTCGCCGTCGGTACGGGCGATCAACGTGCGTGGCAACTGGAAGTCGTGCAACAACCGGCGCAGCATGGGCAGCACGCCCTGGCGCTGCCAGGTGTCGCGGTACAGACGGAAACGCATTACCCAGTCTTCCCAGACCCGCTCGTCCTGGTTCAGTCGCTCCAGTTCGAGCAACGGCAGGTCCAGCGTCAGGCTGGCCAGGGCGGCCTTGAGCAGGCGCTCGGCGTCAGGCTCGGCGCAGGCTTTGAGCCAGGCCAGCAGATCGTGCGCTTCCTGGGCGGCAAAGACCGAGTCCTTGTCCGACAGATAGACACTGCGTACCCCACGGGCAGCCAGCTCGGCACGGACCAGCTGCGCCTCGCGGCCATCGCGCACCAGGATGGCAATGTCCGAAGGCAGGCAGCCGCGCACCTCGCCCTGAGCGTTGGCAAACCCCGTCACACCTCGTTGACCACCGTTGAGCATGGCAACGATATGGCTGGCGCAGCTGGCGGCCAGTTGCTGACGATACAGCGTGTTGGCAACCGGCTCGTCACTGTGCAACTGCCAGCAATGCAGCGCCGCGCAGGGCTGGCCGTCGATCAGCAGGCGCTCGCTACGGCCCTTGGCATGAACTTCGACGAACGGCAGCGGGTTGTCGTGGGCCTCACGGAACAGGAACGCCCCCTTGCCTTCGGGGCGTTGCTCGGCCAGCAGGAACACGCGGTTGACCGCCTCGACCATGGCCTGGCTGGAGCGGTAGTTGGTGTCCAGGCTGTGCAGGCGCCCAGCCGTGGCACGGCGTGCACCGAGGTAGGTGAAGATGTCGGCGCCGCGGAAGGCGTAGATCGCCTGCTTGGGGTCGCCGATCATGAACAGGCCGGTTTCCGGGCGGTTTTCGGCGATCCGGTAGATGCGCTCGAAGATGCCGTACTGCACCGGGTCGGTGTCCTGGAACTCGTCGATCAAGGCCACCGGGAACTGCTCGCGGATCAGCCCGGCCAGACGCTCGCCGGCCTCGCTGCGCAGCGCGTGTTCGAGGCGCAACAGCATATCGTCGAAGCCCATTTCGGCGCGTCGGCGTTTCTCCACTTCGAAACGCGCCGCGACCCACGCGGCAGCATGTTCCAGCACCGCCGAATCGGGGCCGGGCAGCGCCTGCAACGCATCGCGGAGTGTCTCCATGGCGTGCAATGCCGGGTGGTCCGGTGGCTCGCCCACTTTCCAGGCCTCGGCCATGCCTGAGGGTGTCAGGCGGGTGAAGCCGGTGCCCAGGTCGAGTTCCATGGCTTGCTCGTCACCTGCCCAGGCGCGCAGCTTGTCGAACCAAGGCTCGAAGAAGCGTGCCTGCAACTTGCGACCATCGGCCTGCTTGGCGGCCACTGCCGCACGGCAGATTTCGTGCAGCTCGTCGGCCCACTGGGCCCAGGGGGCCTTGAGCTCGCGCAGTTGCGCGTGGCGCCGCTGCAGGGCGGATTCGATCAACACCTGTGGATCGGCACCGTCGTCTTCCCTGCTGACACGGCCGAACAGCGGGCGGATCCGCGGCAGCAACGCGTCCGGGCTCACCCAGTGGCTGCGCACCCAGGCCAGCGCTTCGCCCTGCATGCCGTAGCAGAAGCGCCGCCAGTAATCGCGCATGACCTGGCCGAGCAATTCGCTGTGATCGGTCTCCAGGCTCTGGGTGAACAGGCTGCCGCTGTCGAAGGCATGCTCGCGCAGCATGCGCTGGCACCAGCCGTGAATGGTCGAGACCGCCGCCTCGTCCATCCACTGCACTGCAACCTCAAGGCGACTGGCGCAACGGGCCCAGTGCTCCTGTGGATAATCGTCGCGCAGCAGGTGCAGCAAGGGGTCGGCGTCGTCCAGCTCGCCCCTGAAGAAACGCGCAGCCTCGGCCAGGCGCGCGCGAATCCGCTCGCGCAGTTCCTTGGTCGCAGCATCGGTGAAAGTCACCACGAGAATCTGCGGCGGCAGCAGTTCGCGGGCAAAGGCTTGCTCGCCGCCATGGCCGAGGATCAGGCGCAGGTAGAGCGCCGAGATGGTGAAGGTCTTGCCGGTGCCGGCACTGGCTTCGATCAGCTGGCTGCCGTGCAGGGGAAAGCTCAGGGCCAGGGGACGGGCCTGGGTCATGCGGCGGTCTCCGGATTGCCTTGGGTCTGCCAGGGGGCGGCAAACAGGGGGCGGTAGAGGGATTCGCACCAGCCTTCGAAGGTTTCGTCGGCCGTGAGCGCAGCGAAGTCGCGGAACTGACGCAGCAGTGCAAGGCTCTCGCTGCGCTCGCCGAAGCTGTTCTGGCCGTCGCCTTCATAGGCGCGCTCGGCGGCAGCCTGGGCTTTGTCCGGGTCTGACTGGGCCAGCCAGGCGAAGGCGGTCTTGGGCGCCACTGGCAGGGGTGCATTCATCGCCCCCTGGCGCGCCACCAGCAGATCGGCAAGCAGGTCACCCGCTTGCGCCTCGGGCATCGGCGCGAGCAGCAGGGTGCGGTCGCTGGCGACCAAAGCGGTGTGCAGTGGATAACCGGCAGCGCAGGCCGCCAGGTGCATGACCCACGCGGGGATCAGCCGATGCCATTTGAGGCTGTTGCGCCCGGCCCCCAGGCTGTTGGGCACGGTGGTGATGCTCAGGAGACTTTGTTCATCATCCTGGTAGACGCGCCCCAGCCAACCTTCCAGGCGATGCGGGCCGCGCTCGAAGTGAAGCGGCAGCGCGCCTTCTACCACGGTATGCCAGCGCTCCAGCAGTTGGCGATGACGCTGCAGCAGGTCTGGCAAGGGCTGGATCAGTTCCGCCTGCAGCGACTCGCCGAAGCCCGCCAATGGCAGCAGCCCGCATGCCTGCAGGCGGCGGGCCTGGGTACGCAATGCCTGCTCGGCGTCGTCGGGTGCGGCCAATGCAGCACCCAGCAGGCGCTCGCTGAGGCTGTAGCGTTGCAGGGCATCGAGCACGAAAGGTTCCTCATCCGGCGTTGGCGCTTCCAGCGCTTCGAAGAACACCTTGAGGCGTTGGCTGAAGAAATGTCGGACCGGATGGCGGAGAAAATCCTGCAGTTGCGTCAGGTTCAGCGGCTCATCGCTGTCATAGGGCGGTAGCGCCTGGTCGAGCTCCGAGGGTGGCTCGGCGGGCTGGTGCAGGACCTGCCACTCGTGGGCGTAGCTGAACAGCGCGCTGCCTTTCTGGAAGTAGCGCTGGCTGAAGGGTTGCAGGGGATGCTCCTGGGTCAGGGCATGCAGCAACTGCTGGCCCGGGTCGTCACGTTGGCCTTGCTGGGCTCCGGCCAGCTGCCAACCGGCGGCTAGATGGTCACGCAACTGGCCGACCAGCACCGAGGCGGGGCGTTCGCTGTTGTCGCGGATACTGCGCCCGACCCAGCTCACATAGAGTTGGTCACGGGCAGACAGCAGCGCCTCGAGCAGCAGGTAGCGGTCATCTTCGCGGCGCGAACGATCGCCAGGACGGTAATCGCTGGCCATCAGGTCGAAGTCCAGCGGCGGCTGGGCGCGGGGGTAATCACCGTCGTTCATGCCCAGCAGGCAGACCACGCGGAACGGGATCGCGCGCATGGGCATCAAGGTGCAGAAGTTCACGGAGCCCGCCAGGAAACGCTGGGACAGCTTGCCCTGATCCAGCCCCGACAGCCAAGCCTCGCGCACGACCGTGAGCGGCAATGGATCGTGCAGGCCGACGGTCTCGCAGGTTTCCAGCCAGGTGTCACGCAGGTCCTGCAATTGCACCAGCAGCAGCTCGTCGTGCTCCTCCTCGGCGAGGAAGAACACCTGCAGCAACGCATGCAGGCGCGCGCCCCACACTACGGGGCTGGCCGGCTCGGCGAGGGTCTGGAACGCCACGTCCAGAGCATCGAGCAGGGCCACCAGCGGGCCGATAAGGGCCGCGTCCAGGCCACCGATCTCGTCATAGGGCTCAATGCCGTCACAGGCCTCACCGACACCTACGGCGTAGCCCAGCAGCATCCGGCGCAGGCCGAACCGCCAACTGTTCTGCTCCAGGCCTTCGGGCAAACCGAGGCGGGCACGTTGTTCACCGCTCAGGCCCCAGCGGATGCCGGCGCCCTCGATCCAGCGGTGCAGGGTCGGCAGGTCGCTCTCCTTGATCCCGAAGCGGGCGCGCACGGCGGGGACGTCGAGCAGGTCGAGGATCTCGCTCACGGCGAAACGGCTGTCGGGGAGCTTGAGCAGATGCTCCAGGGCGATCAGCAATGGATCGCGGCCGCGCTGGCCCTGGTCGGTGAGGGTGAAGGGGATGTAGCGCGGATCATGGCGGTCGAGTTGGCCGAAGACAGCGCGGATATGCGGGGCGTAGTCATCGATGGCCGGAAGCATGACGATGACATCGCGCGGACGCAGGGTCGGATCGCTGCTGAAGCGCGCAAGCAACTGGTCGTGAAGGATTTCAACTTCGCGCTGCGGGCTGTGGGCGATGTGGAAACGGACCGAACGGTCGCGGGTGGCATCGATGGCAGGCCAGGCCTCGCGGGTTTCGGCCAGGGGGCGCAGCTCGAGGATGTCGTCCTGCAACTGATTGAGCAGGGTGGTGGGCTGGGCGTCGCTGAACAGGTCGATGCGACCGTCGCTGAAGACACCACGGTAACTGCTGGGATCATCGTAGCTATCGAGCAGGTTGATGTAGTCACGGCCTTGCTTCCCCCAGGCGGCCAGCAGCGGATGAGCGTGCTGGTGCATCGACTCGTCGTCCAGTTGCAGCGGCATGCCGTGCTTGCGCTGTTGGCGCTTGTACTGGTGCCGGAGCAGGTCTTTGTCCGCGACGATATCCCCCCAGTGATGGCGGCAAGGGTTGTGTACGCACAGCAATACCTGGCTGAAGCGGGCCAGCCCGGCCAGGGCTTCAAGGGCCTGGGCGGGCAGCGACGAGATGCCAAAGACGATGACCCGCGACGGCAGGCCGGCGGGGGCTTGCTCAAGGGTATCCATGCGCGCGATGAAACGCTGATGGACGCCGGCACGGCTCTGCGCCATACCTTCTGCACCGACATCGTCGAGCAATGCACGCCATAGCTCGGCCTGCCAGCGGTTGCCATCCGCCAGGGGCTTGCGCTCGCCCCGGGCGGTATTGAGCACGTGCTCGCCAGCGGCCCAATCCTTGAGCCAGTCGGCGCGATAGACCTGGTATTGGTCGAACAGGTCGGCCAGGCGTTCGGCGAGCTGGTAGCGCTTGCGCAGATCGGTGTCGTCGGTGAGGAAGCGCTTGAGTGGCTCGAAGTGCGGTCGCTCGATCAGCGCGGGCAGCAGGCGTACCAGGCGCCAGGTCAGCGGTGCCTTGTCGAGCAGCGACACCTCGGGAATCTCGTCGCGACCCAGCACAAGGCGATAGAGCTGCCACATGAAAGTGCCGGGCAACTGAACGTCGATGGCCGCAGCGATACCACAGCCGCCTTGATCATCGTCCTGTGGGTCTTCGGCCAGTGCGAGCTTGAGCCATTGGGCGATACCGTTGCTCTGCACCAGGGCGATTTCGTTCTCCAGGGGCGCCAGGGGATAGTTGCGCATCACGCTCACGACCAGGTTGCGCAAATCGTCGAGGCGGTTGCCCTGGACGATCATGAAACCTGGATGCAGTGACGTGGTGTTGGCCATTGGGTGCTCTCTGGAAGACGGGGTGCGCAGACGGAACCATACCCTGTAGAGGCAGGCTTGTCC
>NZ_JABWRO010000073.1:0-26780 GCF_014268985.1 Pseudomonas sp. RW10S2
ATTCGCGGGCAAGCCCGCTCCCACAGGGCCTCTGTGGGGGTGGGCTTGCCCGCGAAGAAGGCGCCACCGCTCGACACGCCACGAACAGCATAAGGCGAAACCGTGACCCTCCACCTCCAAGCCGCGAACCTTGCCTGCGAGCGCGACTGGCGACTGCTCTTCGAGCACCTGGACTTCGAACTGCGCCCCGGCGACATGCTGCAGGTCAGCGGACCCAATGGCAGCGGCAAGACCAGCCTGCTGCGCCTGCTGGCCGGGTTGATGCAGCCGACTGCCGGGCAGATCCTGCTTGACGGCCGTGCGCTGGGCGACCAGCGCCATGCCCTGGCCAGCATCCTGCTGTGGATTGGGCATGCTGCCGGGATCAAGGAACTGCTGACGGCCGAAGAGAACCTTGCCTGGCTCTGTGCCCTGCATCGCCCCGCGACCCGCGAGGGCATCTGGACGGCACTCGAGGCAGTCGGCCTGCGCGGGTTCGAGGACGTGCCTTGTCACACGCTCTCGGCCGGCCAGCAGCGCCGTGTCGCCCTGGCCCGCCTGTACCTGGACTGCCCGCCGCTGTGGATCCTCGACGAACCCTTCACCGCCCTCGACAAACAAGGGGTGGCCCAGCTCGAAGCGCACCTGGCCGCGCACTGCGAGCAGGGGGGCACGGTGGTGCTGACCACCCATCACAACCTCGAGCACAAGCCGTCGGGCTACCGCGAACTCAACCTGGGGCAGTGGGCGGCATGAGTGTATTCCTTCTGTTGCTGCGCCGCGAAGCACGCCTGTTGTTCCGTCGCCCGGCGGAGTTGGCCAACCCGCTGGTGTTCTTTGCCATCGTCGTGGCGCTGTTCCCGCTGGCGGTCGGCCCCGAGACACAATTGTTGCAAACCTTGTCGCCGGGACTGGTCTGGGTCGCGGCCTTGCTGGCGGTATTGCTGTCGCTGGACGGCCTGTTCCGCAGCGATTTCGAGGACGGTTCGCTGGAGCAATGGGTGCTGTCACCGCATCCACTGCCATTGCTGGTGCTGGCCAAGGTGCTGGCGCATTGGACCTTTTCCGGGCTGGCGCTGGTATTGTTGGCGCCACTGCTGGCGCTGATGCTGGGGCTGCCGGTCGCCTGCCTGCCGGTGCTGCTAGGCTCGCTGCTGCTCGGCACCCCGGTGCTGAGCTTGCTGGGAGCGGTGGGGGCGGCGCTGACGGTCGGGCTCAAGCGCGGTGGTTTGCTGCTGGCGTTGCTGATTCTGCCGTTGTATATCCCTGTATTGATCCTGGGCAGTGGTGCGTTGCAGGCGGCGTTGCAGAATATGCCCGCGACCGGACACCTGCTCTGGCTGGCCAGCCTGACCGCCCTGGCCGTGACATTGGCACCCTTTGCGATAGCGGCCGGCCTGAAGATCAGCGTCGGCGAATAACGAGTCCCGGGCACCGAAGCCCGGCAAAGACCCTGGATGTACCCTGATGAAAATGAGCTGGACGTGGTTCCACAAACTGGGTTCCCCAAAATGGTTCTATGCCATCAGCGGGCGCATGCTGCCGTGGCTGACCATCGCTGCCGTGCTCCTGTTGCTGGTGGGCATCGCCTGGGGCCTCGCTTTCGCGCCACAGGACTACCAGCAGGGCAACAGTTTCCGGATCATCTACATCCACGTGCCGGCGGCGATGCTGGCGCAGTCCTGCTATGTGCTGCTGGCCGTTGCCGGTGTGGTGGGGCTGGTGTGGAAGATGAAGCTGGCCGACGTCGCCCTGCAGTGCGCCGCTCCCATCGGCGCCTGGATGACCGCAGTGGCGCTGGTCACCGGGGCCATCTGGGGCAAGCCGACCTGGGGTAGCTGGTGGGTGTGGGACGCGCGCCTGACCTCGATGCTGATCCTGCTGTTCCTGTACTTCGGCATCATCGCCCTGGGCCAGGCCATCAGTAACCGCGACAGCGCCGCCAAGGCGTGCGCGGTGCTGGCCATCGTCGGCGTGGTCAACATCCCGATCATCAAGTACTCGGTGGAGTGGTGGAACACCCTGCACCAGGGCGCCACCTTCACCCTCACCGAAAAGCCGGCCATGCCTGCCGAGATGTGGCTGCCGCTGTTGCTGACGGTGCTGGGCTTCTACTGCTTCTTCGGCGCCGTGCTGCTGCTGCGCATGCGTCTTGAAGTGCTCAAGCGCGAAGCGCGTGCCAGTTGGGTGCGCGACGAAGTGCTGAACAGCCTGGGCCGGGAGACCGTGCGATGAGTTTCGCCTCTTTCAGTGATTTCCTCGCCATGGGCCATCACGGCCTGTACGTGTGGTCGGCCTATGGCATTTGCCTGACGGTACTGGCAATCAATGTCGCCCTGCCGCTGCAGGCCCGCCGCCGCTACCTGCAAGAAGAGGCGCGCCGTCTGCGCCGGGAGAACCACCAGTGAATCCGCAGCGCAAGAAACGCCTGTTGCTCATCCTCGGCCTGCTGCTCGGCGTCGCCGTGGCCCTGGGCTTTGCCTTGAGCGCCCTGCAGCAGAACATCAACCTGTTCTACACCCCTACCCAGATCGCCAATGGCGAGGCGCCGCAGGACACACGCATTCGCGCCGGCGGCATGGTCGAGAAGGGCTCGGTGCAGCGCTCGGCCGACTCTCTCGACGTACGCTTCGTGGTCACCGACTTCAACAAGTCGGTGCCGATCACCTACCGCGGCATCCTTCCGGACCTGTTCCGCGAAGGGCAGGGCATCGTTGCCCTGGGCAAGCTCAACGCCGAGGGTGTGGTGGTGGCTGACGAAGTGCTGGCCAAGCACGACGAGAAGTACATGCCGCCCGAGGTGACCAAGGCGCTCAAGGAAAGCGGCCAGGCCGCCACTGCCGGCGAGGTCAAGCCATGAACGCTGCCCTGGTGATCCCCGAGCTTGGCCAGTTGGCGATGATCCTGGCGATCTGTTTTGCCGTGGTGCAGGCCAGCGTGCCGCTGCTCGGTGCCTGGCGCGGCGACCGCCTCTGGATGGGCCTGGCGCGCCCCGCGGCCTGGGGCCAGTTCGCCTTCCTCGCCTTTGCCTTCGCCTGCCTGACCCATGCCTTCATGACCGACAACTTCTCGGTCGCCTATGTCGCCCACAACTCCAACACCGCACTGCCCTGGTACTACAAGTTCAGCGCCGTGTGGGGTGCCCACGAAGGCTCACTGCTGCTCTGGGCGTTGATCCTGGGGGGCTGGACCTTCGCCGTATCGGTGTTCTCGCGCCAGTTGCCGCAGGTGATGCTGGCGCGGGTGCTGGCGGTGATGGGCATGATCAGCACAGGTTTTCTGTCGTTCCTGATCATCACCTCCAATCCCTTCACCCGCCTGCTGCCGCAGGTGCCCACCGACGGTCGCGACCTCAATCCGCTGCTGCAGGACTTCGGCCTGATCGTCCATCCGCCGATGCTGTACATGGGCTACGTGGGCTTCTCGGTGGCCTTCGCCTTCGCCATCGCGGCGCTGCTCGGTGGCCGCCTGGATGCGGCCTGGGCACGCTGGTCGCGGCCCTGGACCATTGTCGCCTGGGCCTTCCTCGGCATCGGCATCACCCTCGGCTCCTGGTGGGCCTACTATGAGCTGGGCTGGGGCGGCTGGTGGTTCTGGGATCCGGTGGAAAATGCCTCGTTCATGCCATGGCTGGTCGGTACTGCGCTGATCCATTCGCTGGCGGTGACCGAAAAGCGCGGGGTGTTCAAGAGCTGGACCGTGCTGCTGGCCATCGCGGCATTCTCGCTGAGCCTGCTGGGTACCTTCCTGGTGCGTTCCGGGGTACTGACCTCGGTGCACGCCTTCGCCGCCGACCCGTCGCGCGGTGTGTTCATCCTGATCTTCCTGCTGTTCGTGGTCGGCGGCTCGCTTGCCCTGTTCGCCCTGCGCGCTCCGGTGGTCAAGAGCCACGTGGGCTTTGGCCTGTGGTCGCGCGAGACGCTGCTGCTGGCCAACAACCTGGTGCTGGTGGTGGCCGCCTCGATGATCCTGCTGGGCACGCTCTACCCACTGGTGCTCGACGCCCTGACCGGCGCCAAGCTGTCGGTCGGCCCACCTTACTTCGATGCGTTGTTCCTGCCGTTGATGGCGCTGCTGATGGTGGTGCTGGCAATCGGTGTACTGGTGCGCTGGAAGGATACGCCTGGCAAATGGCTGTTCGGCATGCTGACGCCGGTGCTGATCGGCAGCGCGATCCTGGCGCCGGTCGCCGGGCTGATCGTCGACGACTTCGACTGGCCGGCGCTCAGTGTCTTCGCCCTGGCCGCCTGGGTGGTGCTCGGCGGTGTGCGCGACATCCTCGACAAGACCCGTCACAAAGGCCTGCTCAAGGGCCTGCGCGGCCTGCACCGCAGCTACTGGGGCATGCACCTGGCCCACCTGGGGCTGGTGGTGTGTGCCCTGGGCGTGGTGTTGTCGAGCAACAACAGCGCCGAGCGCGACCTGCGCATGGCGCCGGGCGAAAGCGTCGAGCTGGGCGGTTACCACTTCCTGTTCGAGGGCGCCAAGCACTTCGAGGGGCCGAACTTCATTTCTGACAGGGGCACCATCCGTGTGTCGCGTGAGGGGCGTGAAGTGACGGTGTTGCACCCGGAAAAACGCCTGTACACCGTCCAGCAATCGATGATGACCGAGGCCGGTATCGATGCAGGCTTTACCCGCGACCTCTATGTCGCCCTGGGCGAGCCATTGGAGAACGGTGCCTGGGCAGTACGGGTACACATCAAGCCCTACGTGCGCTGGATCTGGCTGGGCGGCCTGCTGACCGCGCTGGGCGGTCTGCTCGCGGCGCTGGACCGGCGTTATCGGGTCAAGGTCACGGCGCGGGTGCGCGAAACATTGGGCCTGTCTGGAGCGGCGGCATGAAGCGTTGGATCATGGTAGTGCCATTGGCGGTGTTCCTGCTGATGGCCGTGTTTCTGTACAAGGGGCTGTTCCTCAAGCCCGACGAACTGCCGTCGGCGATGATCGGCAAGCCCTTCCCGGCATTTTCGCTGCAGAGCGTGCAGGGCGACCGGACCCTGACCCAGGCCGACCTGCAGGGACGGCCGGCGCTGGTCAACGTCTGGGGCACCTGGTGCCCGTCGTGCAAGGTCGAGCACCCTTATCTGAACCAACTGGCCGAGCAAGGCGTGGTGATCCACGGGATCAACTACAAGGATGACAACGCCGCCGCGCTCAAATGGCTGACCGAATTCCACAACCCTTACCAGCTCGATATCCGCGACGAGCAGGGCACCCTGGGCCTGGACCTGGGCGTGTACGGCGCGCCGGAAACCTTCCTGATCGACGCCAAGGGCATCATTCGTTACAAGCATGTCGGCGTGGTCGATGCCACGGTCTGGCGCGAGCAACTGGCGCCGCTGTACCAGGGGCTGGTCGATGAGGGGCAGCCATGAAGCGTTGGCTTGCCGCCGCCGTACTCGGCTTGAGCCTGGCCGGCATGGCCAGGGCGGCTATCGATACCTATCAGTTTCGCGACGATGCCGAGCGCGAGCGCTACCAGCAACTGACCAAGGAACTGCGCTGCCCCAAGTGCCAGAACCAGGACATTGCCGACTCCAATGCACCGATCGCCGCCGACCTGCGCCGGGAGATCTTCCGCATGCTCGGCGAAAACCAGAGCAACCAGCAGATCATCGACTTCATGGTCGATCGCTATGGCGACTTCGTACGCTACAAGCCAGCGCTGACGGCGCGTACCTGGCTGCTCTGGTTCGGCCCTGGCGTGTTGCTGGCTGGCGGCTTCGTGGTGCTGGCGGTGATCGTCCGTCGGCGCCGCAGCCCGGTGGCGCAAGGCACCTGCGAACTCTCCGTGGACGAACGCGAACGTCTCGCCAAACTGCTGGATAAAGAACAGACCCATGACTGAATTCTGGCTGAGTGCGGGCCTGCTGTTGCTCGCCGCCCTGGCTTTCCTGATGATCCCGATCCTGCGTGGCCGCCGCCAGCAGGCCGAAGAAGACCGCACCGCGCTCAACGTGGCCCTGTACCAGGAGCGGGTCGCCGAGTTGACTGCACAGCAGGAGGCCGGGGTGCTCGACGCCGGGCAACTGGCCAAGGGGCGCGACGAGGCGGCCCGTGAACTGCTGTCCGACACCGAAGGGAGCGAGGCGCCGCGTCAGGGGCATCTGGGCAAGACCCTGCCGCTGGTGGCTGCCGTGCTGGTACCGGTGATGGCGTTGGGGTTGTACCTGCATTTCGGCGCCGCCGACAAGGTCGAGCTGACCCGTGAGTTCGCCGACGCGCCGAAAACCATGCAGGAGATGACCACGCGCCTGGAGCGTGCCGTGCAGGCCCAGCCGGACTCTGCCGAGGGCCTGTATTTCCTGGGCCGCGCCTACATGGCCGATCAGCGTCCTGCCGATGCCGCCAAGGCCTTCGAACGTGCGGTCGCCCTGGCTGGTCGTGAGCCCGAGCTGCTCGGGCAGTGGGCCCAGGCGCAGTACTTCGCTGCCGACAAGCACTGGAGCCCACAACTGCAGAGCCTGACCGACGAAGCGCTCAAGGCCGACCCGAACGAGGTCACCAGCCTGGGGCTGCGCGGCATCGCTGCCTTCGAGGGCGAGCGCTATCAGGAAGCGATCGACTACTGGCAGCGCCTGCTGGCGCAACTGCCCGAAGGCGATGCCTCGCGCGCCGCCCTGCAGGGTGGGATCGACCGCGCTGCCGACAAGCTCAAGGCTGACGGCGGCAAGCCGGTGCAGACTGCGAGCCTGACCGTGCGCGTCGAGCTGGCCGCAGCGCTCAAGGACAAGGTCAAGCCGGACGACACCGTGTTCATCTTCGCCCGCGCCAGTAACGGCCCGCCGATGCCGCTGGCGGCCAAGCGAGTGACGGTGGCGCAGTTGCCGATCGAAGTGCAGTTGTCGGATGCCGACGCGATGATGCCGCAGATGAAACTGTCGGACTTCGCTGAAGTCCAACTGGTTGCGCGCGTATCGCGTGCCGGCCAGCCGACCCAGGGCGAGTGGATCGGCCAGAGCGCGCCGCTGGCTACCCGTGGCCAGCCAACCCAGCAGCTGACCATCGACCGCCCCGACCGATAAGAGATTGCCGCCATGAACCGCAGCGTACGCCTGACCTTGATCACCCTGGCCCTGGGGCTTTCCGCCTGTACGGTGCATCAGCCAGGCGAGCGCGAGTCGCTGCCACCGATCGAGACCACCCCTCCACCGCACCAGGGGCCGGTGGTCAAGCCGCTGCCGGGCGGCCAGCCCGCACCGCAGCCTGGTGCGCCGTCCGGTATTCCCAAGCCGATGCCACGCACCTCCGCGAGCTTCGCGCCGCCGCCGGGCGGTGCCAGCCATTGGGATCCGAAGCTTGGCGTCTATGTGCTGGAGAAGCAGCCCAACACCTTCTATCGTCAGCGCACCTACTACCGTTATGACAAGGGCTGGAGCTGGTCGCTGAGCCCCAATGGCCCCTGGCAGGAGACTGACAGCAGCGGTGTGCCGGGTGGGTTGGGCAGGGCCTTCGCGCAGTAAGCATCCTTCACGCCTCTGTCGTGGGCGCGTCCCCGCGATAGAGGCCCTCGCAGTCTCCCGTCTAACTGGCATAATCCCCCTCTGAATCGAACCGGAGGGTGGCATGAGCAAGACAGTCCTGGTACTGGTGGAAACCGTCGACGATTACCTGCCGCTGCTGGAGCAGGCCGGTTACCACCTGATTCGTGCCCCATCCGCGCAACGGCGTGCGCAAGCCATCGCCGAGCATGCCGAACAGATCCACGCTGTCCTCACCCGTGGCCCGCTGGGCCTGACCGGTGCGGAAATCCAGGCACTGCCCAAACTCGAAATCATCTGCGTGATCGGCGCAGGCTATGAGCAGGTCGACCTGGCCGCCGCCAAGGCCCGTGGCATTACCGTCACCAACGGTGCTGGCGCCAACGCAGGCCCGGTCGCCGATCACGCCATGGCCCTGTTGCTGGCGATGTTGCGCGACATTCCCCGGGCCGACGCGAGCACCCGGCGCGGTGAATGGAACCGGGTCATCAGCCCCTCGGTGAGCGGCAAGCGCCTTGGCATCATCGGCCTTGGTGCCATCGGCCAGGCCATCGCCAAGCGTGCGGCGCAGGGCTTCGACATGAGCGTCAGCTACCACAGTCGCACGCCGCGTGCCGATGTGCCCTACACCTGGTACGACAGCCCGTTGCAACTGGCCCAGGCCGTGGACATCCTGGTGATCGCCACCCCGGGTGGTGCCGGTACCTTGCACCTGGTCGATGCCCCGGTGCTCGCGGCGCTGGGGGGCGAGGGGTATCTGGTCAATATCGCCCGCGCGAGCGTGGTCGATACCCAGGCGCTCGTGCAGGCATTGCAGGCGGGCATCATCGCTGGCGCCGCATTGGATGTCTTCGATGACGAGCCTGCCGTGCCCGAGGCACTCAAGGTGTTGGGCAATACCGTGCTGACCCCGCATGTCGCCGGCCAGTCGCCGGAAGCGGCGCGCGATACCGTTACCCTGGTGCTGCGCAATCTCCAGGCATTCTTCGCTGGCGAGCCGGTGCTCACGCCAGTACTGTCGTAACCCCCAGCTTTCGATCCCGCCTGACAAGGAGTGTGTGCATGCAACTTGAGATCTTCCAGGTCGATGCTTTTTCGGCCAAACCTTTTGGCGGCAACCCGGCGGCGGTGATCCCGCTGGAGAGCTGGCTGCCGGACGATGTGCTGCAGCGCATCGCCGAAGAGAACAACCTGTCCGAGACGGCCTACTTCGTGCGCAACGGCGAAGGCTATGACTTGCGCTGGTTCACCCCGGCCGTGGAGGTCGACCTGTGCGGCCACGCCACGCTGGCTTCGGCCTGGGTGTTGTTCGAGCAACTGGGCGAACAGGCCGAAGTGCTACGTTTCAATACCCGCAGTGGCGAGTTGCGGGTCAGGCGCGGTGCTGATGGCCTGCTGGCCATGGACTTCCCGGCCAAGCAACCGGCGAAGGTAGATTTCCCCGATGGCCTGCTCAAGGCCTTGGGCCTGTCGAGCGCCCGCGCGCTGTACCGCTCGGATGACTTCGTGGTGGTAATCGACGACGCAGCCTTGATCGATCCGCTCAAGCCCGATTTCGTCGCGCTGTCGGCTTTCGATGTGCGTGGCATTGCCGTGACCGCGCCGGGCCGTGGCTTCGACTTCGTTACCCGCTGGTTCGGCCCACGCGTAGGGGTCAACGAGGATCCGGTGACCGGTTCGGCGCACACGACGCTGGCGCCTTACTGGTCCGAGCGCCTCGGCAAGCGCAGCCTCAGCTGCGAGCAGGGCGGGGTGCGCAAGGGGCAGTTGCAGTGCGAGGTGCCGGGGAATGGCCGGGTGATCATCAGCGGGCGTGGGGCACTGTATATGCGAGGGACAGTGTTCATCTGAGGCGAGGATGGCTTTGCGGGCCTCTTGTGCGGCGGTTCGCCGCTGCGACTTGCCCGCCAAGAGGTCTGTAGCTGCACCGCTATACTTTGCAGCTTCCCCACCCGTCAGGAGCCCCCCCATGTCTCACACCAAGCACGGCGCCTGCCTCTGCGGCGCCATCCGCCTGACCGCCACGGTCGACAACCTCGAAGTCAACGCTTGCCACTGCAGCATGTGCCGCACCTGGGCCGGAGGCCCGATGCTCGCGGTGCACTGCTCCCAGCCGCCCCGTTTCGAAGGCGCTGATCCCAGTGTCTACCGTTCCTCGGAATGGGCCGAGCGGGGCTTTTGCGGGCAGTGTGGCACCCACCTCTATTACCGGCTGATCGACAAGAATGAGTACGCCTTGCCGGTCGGCCTGCTCAAAGGCGATGACTGGCAGTTCACGATGCAGATCTACGTTGAACAGCGCCCGAGCTGGTATTGCTTCTCCAATGAGACCCAAGACCTCACCGGCGAGCAGGTCATGCAGCTGTTCAGCTAAGCCTGTGTCGCAACAACTCGGCGAAGCCGTGGGACTTTATGCCGGACTGCCCCTACCTGGCTGGAGACGGCAGCCATCGTGAAGGTGATCGGTGGCGTCCGGTGGTCGATGTGCCAGCACAACGTCACTCCCGGACTTGCCAAACCTTTGCATTCCTGAGAAAAGGGCGGCCTCGAAATCTGCCGCAAGGAAATGACCGTGACTCAGGAACTGCACATCACCGAGATCCAGGAAGGCGAGGGCAAGGCCGTGGTCAAAGGCGCCCTGATCACCACCCAGTACACCGGCTGGCTGGCCGACGGCAGCGAGTTCGACTCGTCCTGGTCGCGCGGCAAGCCGTTCCAGTGCGTGATCGGCACCGGCCGGGTGATCAAGGGCTGGGACCAGGGGCTGATGGGCATGCGCGTGGGCGGCAAGCGCAGGCTGCAAGTACCTGCGCACCTGGGCTATGGCGAGCGCTCCGTGGGCAGCATTCCGCCGAACTCGGACCTGACCTTCGAGATCGAGCTGCTCGAGGTGCTGACGCGGGATGATTGATGTCCAGTTGTTGCGAGGGTGACGTAATTCGGCAACATCGATGGTCTAACATGGCTGCTGCCAGGGAGGGCGAGCATGGAAGAGCCCATCAGGCGGCCGGTGCCTTGCACCGCCGCCAGCAAGGATGGTGCACAGGCAAGGATGCTCCCCGTCCTTAGCCGAACGAGCCCTGCCATGAAGTGGATGCAATACCTGCGACGCCGTCACCTGTTTCTCGGTCTCACCCTCGCTGCGGTGCTGATACCGCTGACCCTCGATGTGATGCAAAGCCGCGACCAGCACGGTGACGGAACCCAGACACTGGTGTTCCTGCGCCATGCCGAGAAGCCCGGCGAGGGGCTGGGACAACTGAACTGCCAGGGTCTCAACCGCGCCATCGACTTGGCCACGTTGCTGCCTGATCGATTCGGCGCTGCCGATTACGTGTTCGCCGCCGACCCCGGCCGACATGTCGAGGAGGGCAGCGAGGATAAACGCTACAGCTACATCCGCCCGCTCATGACCATCAGCCCCAGCGCCATCCGCCTCGGGTTGCCGGTCAATATCGACTTCGGCGCCAACGACTATGACGACCTCGCCGAAGAACTGCTACGCGCCAAGTACCGCAACGCCACGGTCTACACCGCGTGGTCCCACGGCTACCTGCCAGACCTGATCAACGCCGTGGCCGGGAAGGCCCTGGGCGAGAAGCGCGTCATCACCTCGGACTGGGACGGCGACGACTTCGACACCCTCTATGTGATCACCCTGACCTGGCATGACGGTAAGGCCACGATGCTCAGTCGCAACGTACGCCAGGAGCTCGATGGCGGATCCGAAGTTTGCCCGACTTGATTCCGATGTTTCTGACTCGCTCGCGGTATCCGGGCTGACTTATTTCCAGATGACGACAAGGCACTGTCCACGGGTTTCCGGAAATCCGATTTCGGGCGTGGGGAGTGCGAGGTTGCATGGAAATCGATCGAGCTTATCGGTTTATCGGTCATCGCGGCGTGACCTTCGATGTCATCGAGTTCACTGTCAGGGCCGATAACTGCTGCTGGCTCAATACGCTGCATATTCCGACAACGGGCCGACATCAATATCGCGTGGTCGGCAAGGTGAAGGAGGTGTACGAACGGATGCAGGCCGGGCAGTTGCCCTGTGTGATGGCGGTGGCGGTTTCATTGCCGTTGACGCGCGAGCAGGGGGATGCTCTGAACTCACAGCGCTGGACAGTCGCTGCTCTGGTGTCGGCAGGGGGGGCTGCAGTCACCGGGACGTTCGCCCCGGCGTTGGTAGTTGGTGCGGCAAAGATGGGCACATTCGCTTTTGTCTCCGACCGTCTGCCAACGTTTCACGCGGGGGATGTCTTGGTATCAGTCGAGGCCAAGGTCCAGGGCGGTATTGGTCCGCAACGCAGTTCTACTTCCCTGTTACTGAAAGCTGGGGTTGAACATGTCGTTCGATGATCTGCTGCAGCCGATTTTGATCATGATCATCTGGTGGACACTGGATCGCTGGACCGTATCACCCTGGCGCGGATGGGTAGGGCTGGCCCTTCTAGCGGGTGGCTTGGCCAGCTTTTTCTGGACCGAAATGTGGAGAGTTTTTGGTCACGAAATAATCATGTGGAAGTCAACCGCTGTATCTATCGGCATTTTTCTCATGCTGCGCAGCAACCGGCATGTCGACAAGTCGTAAGCCTCACTGGGAGAGTGGGTCAGCTTGTGACAAGGCCGCCGCGCCTTCAGGATGACGATACGGCGGCCTCGAGCTGAATTTATCGCCCCAACCGCATCGGCCAGCCCACCACCTTCTTCACCCGTGGCGTCGCATAGGTGCGCACTTTCGACGTGCTCAACCCCAGTCGCACCAGCGATTCGGCGATGGTCACCGCCGCACTCACGCCATCGACCACCGGCACGCCGGTACGCTGGCGAATCTGCTCGTCAAGCCCGGCCATGCCGCCGCAGCCCAGGCAGATCACCTCGGCCTTGTCGTCACGCACGGCGCGCTCGGCCTGTTCGACGATGGCCTCCACGGCGCGCTGCGGATCAGCTTCCAGTTCCAGCACCGCCAGGCCGCTGGCCCGTACCGAGGCGCAGCGGTCATACAGCCCTGACAGCTTCAGGCGATCCTCGATCAGCGGCACGGTGCGGTCCAGCGTGGTGACCACCGAATAGGCATGGCCCAGGTACATCGCGGTGCTGGCGGCGGCATCGGTGATGTCCACCACCGGTACATTGAGCAGCTCCTGCAAACCTTCGCGGCCATGCTCACCATAGCCGGCCTGGATCACGGCGTCGTAGGGCTGGTCGTAGGCCAGCACCCGATCCATCACGGCGATGGCGGCCAGATAGCTCTCGAAGTTCCCCTCCACCGACTCCGCGCCGAACCAGGGCGTCAGCCCGACGATCTCGGTACCAGGCGCTGCAACGCTGCGTGCCTGTTCGGCGATGGCCTCGGTGATGGCTTCGGTGGTGTTGACGTTGGCGATCAGAATACGCATGAACGAATGTCCCTTGATCAATGGCTGCTGTGGTCGACGGCGATGGCTTCGCCGCTGACGTCGAGGTATTGGCGATTGCGCGGCGCGATGAGCAGGTAGAGTGCGGCCGCGGTCCCTGCGCCGATCAGCCAGGAGAACGGCGCGACACTGTGGAAGTGCGGTACCAGTGCCAGGACGATGGCCAGCAGGGCCGATGGAATGAAGGCCGCGACCGCGCGCAGGTTGACGCCGCGGGAGTAGTGATAGGCACCGGCCGGGTTCTCGCTGTACAGCTCCGGCACGTTGATCCGGCCTTTGCGCAGCAGCCAGTAGTCGGACATGATCACCCCGTACAGCGGGCCGAGCAGGGCGCCCAGGCCAGACAGGAAGTACACGATCACCAGCGGGCTGTTGTACAGGTTCCATGGCAGGATCAGCACCGCCACGGTGGCGCTGATCAGCCCGGCACGACGGAAGTTCAGGTGGCGTGGCGCCAGGTTGCTGAGCACGAAGGCCGGGGCGACGAAGTTGGCCATGATGTTCACCGCGACGGTGACGATCAGGAAGGCCAGGCAACCCAGCACCAGGAACAGTGTGTTGGGGATGGTGGCGACGATCTGCGTCGGGCTGTCGATTACCTGGCCGTTGATCTGGAACTGTGCGCCACACAGCACCACAGTGATCACCGCAAATACCAGGATGTTCACCGGCAGGCCCCAGAAGTTGCCGACGCGGATGGTCCGCCGGCACGGCGAGGAACGGGCGAAATCGCAGAAGTTGAGCACCAGGGTGCCGTAGATTGCCAGCCACAGCGCGCCGCCGGCAAAGATGTTGCGCCACATCTCGTAGCCGGTCAGTGGATCGGCCACCGACCAGGCGATGCGCGCATCGTTCTTGAAGAACATCCAGGCGGCGAGGCTCGCCACGGTCAGCAGGATCACCGGCCCGGCGAAACCTTCGTAGCGGCGCACCATCTCCATGCCGTAGGCGAGGATCACCAGTTGCACGATCCAGATTGCCACGAAGCACACCCAACCCAGGCTCGATAGCCCGAGAATACTGTCGTGGTCATAGGCGGCAACCTGTGGCCACACGGCGGTGAGCAGCACGCGTAGCACCACCGAGGCCAGGTAGGTCTGGATGCCGAACCAGGCGATGGCGATCACCGCGCGGATCAGCGCAGGAATCTGTGCGCCATGGATACCAAAGGCGATGCGGCTCATGACCGGGAACGGCACGCCGGTCTTCTGGCCCATGTAGCCGGAGAGGTTCATGAAGAAGTACACCAGCACAGCACCGATCGCCAGGGAGACGAGAATCTGCCAGCCGCCAAGGCCCAGAGCGAACAGCCCCATGGCGAAGGAATAATTGGCGATGTTGTGCACGTCGTTGGTCCACAGCGCGAAGATGCTGTAGCCACCCCAGCGGCGGCCCTCGATGCGGGTGGGCGCCAGGTCCCGGTTGTGCAGACGTGGGCTCAGCTCGTACGGCCCGGCGGGATTTTCCAGCGTGGTGGCGGTGGGGCTGGTGCTGGCAACGGAAAGTTCAGGGGCAAGGTCGAGACTGCTACTCATTCCGGCGGCTCCTGATGCGCTAGGACTGCGATGAGGCGGGCTTGCGCACGGGCTCGCCTTCTCGTCTGTGCAGCATTGGCATCACTGGGTTCTGGGCGCTAGCGGCCTGCGGGGCAGGCGCTGCGTGTTCTTGTGTATTTATGTTTTGTTCAAGTTGTATACAAAACACAAGTTCACTCAAGCCAGTTCCATGCCAGAGAGGGCACAGTTTCTGAGTTGCTATTACTTTGACTTTCTCCTTTTGCTTTCTAACGTTATGAAAATAAAGAACTATAAGTTGACCATTTGATCAGTATTTATTTTGCATCCACTTATTAGTTGACTTTATAGTCAATTTCTATCGGCTTTCCGGTGTAACGTGTTGGGGCATGTCCGTAACCAGTGCACACAAAAATGGCACTCTAGGTGACATTCTTGTGTACAAGTATTGGGTCATGCCATCGGCGGCAGGCGCCGCTTGACCGGTGTCTTCTTGATGATCGCGGTGTTGGTCTCGGCGAGGGTGTTGAGCCGGTCAAGAAGGGTGTCCAGCTGTTCCATCGAGCGCACATGCAGGCGGGCGATGAAGCAGTCCTCGCCGGTAACCTTGTCGCATTCGGTGAACTCGGGAATGGCAACGATCTGCCGCTCGACTTCCTGCAATTGCCCCGGCAGCGGCCGGATTCGCACGATGGCCTGTAACTGGTAACCGAAACAGCGTGGGTCGATTTCCACGGTGTAGCCGCGCAGCACGCCGCGTTCTTCCAGGCGGCGCAGCCGCTCGCTGACGCTGGGGGCGGAGAGGCCGCTGATCTGCGCCAGGGCCTTGAGCGAGCGGCGCGAATCCTCCATCAGGGCATTGATCAGCAGTTGGTCGATATCGTCGGTCATACTTGCCTCGTGAGGTAAAAGTGCAAAACTGCCTTGATAGTAAAGGCGATTGGTGATTCTGGCCTTGTTTATCCGCTGGAGTGCCAATATCCGCGCCAGCATACTGTTGCCATCTTCGACAGGAGGCATGAGATGGACAGTTCGATTCGTCGCGGCTCACTGGAAATGGTTGCCGCCATGCTGATATCCGGCACCATCGGCTGGTTCGTGCTGGTGTCCGGGCAGCCTGTGCTGGATGTGGTGTTCTGGCGTTGTGTCCTGGGCGCTGGCACCTTGCTGCTGATCTGCGCGTTCATGGGCTTTCTCAAGCCCGGCATCCTGACCCGCACCACTTTTCTGCTGGCGGTGCTCAGCGGGGTCGCCATCGTTGGCAACTGGTTACTGCTGTTCGCCTCCTATTCACGGGCCTCGATCGCTATCGGCACCGCCGTGTACAACGTCCAGCCGTTCATGCTGGTGGGCCTGGCGGCGGTGTTTCTCGGTGAGCGGATTACCGCAGCCAAGCTGACATGGCTGGGGCTGGCCTTTGTCGGCATGCTGGCGATCGTCAGCGCTCACGGGCAAGGGCAGGGCGGCGATGAGTACCTGCTGGGCATTGGGTTGGCATTGGGGGCGGCGTTGCTCTACGCCCTGGCGGCTTTGATCATCAAGCGCTTGAGCGGGACACCGCCGCACCTGATTGCCTTGATCCAGGTAAGCACCGGGGCACTGCTGCTGGCGCCCTGGGTCGGGTTCGGCGGTCTGCCGGCAGCGCCTGCCGCGCTGGGTAGCCTGGTGACACTGGGGGTGGTGCATACCGGGTTGATGTACGTGCTGCTGTACAGCGCCATCCAACGCCTGCCCACGGCGCTGACCGGCGCCCTGTCGTTCATCTACCCGATCGCCGCGATCCTGGTGGACTGGGTGGCGTTCGGTCATCGCTTGGCGCCGCTGCAGTGGTTGGGCGTGGCGCTGATCCTGCTGGCGGCGGCAGGGATGCAGCAGGGGTGGTGGTTCAGGTCGCGCAGGGCGGCCCCGGCCTGACAAAGCAGGTAGAATGACGGTTTTTCGCTATGCGGCCCGCCATGACCTCCCCGATTCACACCCTGGAGCAGCACCTGCTCACCGCCCTCGACCCCGCGCCTGTCGAAACCCGTCGTTTGTTCCACGGCCGTGGCCGCTGCTGGCCGGGCCTGGAGCAGATCACCGTCGACTGGCTCGACGGGGTGCTGCTGGTCGCGCTGTTCCGCGAGCCGCCCGAAGGCCAGTTGGCCGAGCTCGAGGCGATGCTGCGCGCCTTCGCCGAGCGCCCGCAATGGAGCGGCCAGGCGATCCTGCTGCAGCATCGCTACCTGCCCGACAGCCCGGGCCAGTGGCTGCTCGGCGAGCCCTGCCAGCAGCGCGAAGTGATCGAGGACGGCTTGAAGTACCTGCTGGACCTGGGGGTGCGGCAGAACAACGGCCTGTTCCTGGACATGCGCTACGGCCGCCGCTGGGTGCGTGAGCAGGCGGCGGGCAAGCGGGTGCTGAACCTGTTCGCCTATACCTGCGGATTCTCCGTGGCAGCCATTGCTGGAGGCGCGCAGCAGGTGGTGAACCTGGACATGGCCAAGTCGGCACTGTCGCGTGGGCGTGAGAACCATCGCCTCAATGGCCACGATGCTTCATGTGTCGCTTATCTCGGGCATGAGCTTTTCAAGTCGTGGGGCAAGGTGCGCAAGTACGGCCCGTACGACCTGATCATCATCGACCCGCCGACCTTCCAGCGTGGCAGCTTCGTGCTCACCCAGGACTACGCCAAGATCCTGCGTCGTCTACCTGAGCTGTTGAGTGAAGGCGGGACGGTGCTGGCTTGCGTGAACGATCCGGCGATCGGCCCGGAGTTTCTCATCGACGGCATGGCGCAGCAGGCGCCGCAGCTGGTCTTTGTCGAGCGCCTGGAGAACCCGCCGGAGTTTCCCGATGCGGACCCGCAGGGCGGGTTGAAGGCGCTGGTGTTCCGCCAGCTGGGCTGAACCCGAGGGGGTCGGGTTCGGCCCGATGGCGATCAGTATTCGGACAGCGAAAACTCGGTCAGGCAGAAGGTTGGAACGCCGGCAGCTTGCAGGCGGCGCGAGCCTTCGAGTTCGGGCAGGTCGATGATCGCTGCGGCCTCGAACACCTTGGCCCCGGTACGTCGCACCAGGTTGGCGGCCGCCAGCAGGGTGCCGCCGGTAGCGATCAGGTCATCGAAGATCAGCACCGAATCGCCATCGCATAGGCTGTCGGCATGCACTTCCAGGAAGGCTTCGCCGTATTCGGTTTGATAGGGCTCCGACAGCACGTTGGCTGGCAGTTTGCCCTGCTTGCGGAACAGGATCAGTGGCTTGTTCAACTGGTGGGCGATGATCGAACCGATGAGGAAACCGCGTGCGTCCATGGCCCCGATGTGGCTGAACTCGGCTTCGACATAGCGCTCGATGAACTGGTCGGCGACATAGCGCAGTCCGCGTGGCGACTGGAACAGCGGGGTGATGTCACGAAAGATCACACCCGGCTTGGGAAAGTCCACTACCGGGCGGATCAGGGCTTTGAGGTCGAAGGTGTCGCTGTGCATGGGGCGGGTATCCTGGAAAAACGTGGCGTCAGTATACCTTGCCAATCAATCCGCCACGTGCCCGGTTCTGGCGCTATTCCTTCGGCGATGCTTCATACCATTTGAACATATCGAAATGAACCGAACCTGCGAGCGTCGAGTGGAATTCGATTGCATCTAGCTCTCCCGGCAGATTCACGTGTTTGAGATAGCCAGGAGCGCCTCCATCGTAGATGACCACGGTATCGCCGTTGAAGACTTTGATCTGGACGAATGTAGTAAAGTTACCAGGTGTCAACTTTTTGAGTTCGAAATCCAATGGGGTGTCAGGGTGCTCGATGGCAAAGTCCTCTTCGGTATAGTCGGTCAAGACGTAATAATTCCATTCAAGATCTTTCACCTTCATGCCGAAGTCGATGCGCACGACGCTATCATCGCCGACCACGAGTTCTTTATTGCCCACACTATCCGAATTTGCTTCCATGATCCCTGAGTCCTTGGCTTGCTTGCCACGCCGCGGCAAAGAAAACCAATGCTTTGAGTATTCGGTTGTCTTGTACTGGACATCGGTTTGGAAGACCATAAATTTCGATGATTCGAAGCTTTCAGAGTTCTTGACGGTGATCATTGTGGTACTTCCCTTTTGGATAAGCTGCAAGGATCATTTCTCGATCTCTAGCTTCTGGCAACTGACAAAGTTGATAGTTGGCTGTCAGGGAAATATGTGCTGCGGAGGGGCAAAAAAAATCGAGTCCGCAGCGGGACTCGATTTGTTTCAAGTAATGGCAGTCTGCGCTTGAGCTTCAGACCTCCATCGCACCACCGGCCAGCGCACACAGCTGGATCGGGTCGAGGATGTGCACTTCCTTGCCTTCGGCCTTGAGCAGGCCGTTCTGCTGGAAGCGGGTGAACACGCGCGACACGGTTTCCACCGCCAGGCCCAGGTAGTTGCCGATTTCGTTGCGCGACATGCTCAGGCGGAACTGGTTGGCCGAGTAGCCACGAGCGCGGAAGCGTGCCGAGAGGTTGACCAGAAAGGTGGCGATGCGTTCGTCGGCGGTCTTTTTCGACAACAGCAGCATCATCTGCTGGTCGTCACGGATCTCGCGGCTCATCACCCGCATCAGTTGGCGGCGCAGTTGTGGCAGTTGCACGGAGAGCTCGTCGAGGCGTTCGAAGGGGATTTCGCAGACCGAGGTGGTTTCCTGGGCCTGGGCCGACACCGGATAGGCTTCGGTGTCCATGCCCGAAAGCCCGACCAGTTCGCTAGGCAGGTGGAAGCCGGTGATCTGTTCTTCGCCCGCATCGCTGAGGCTGAAGGTCTTGAGGGCGCCGGAGCGTACAGCGTAGACCGAGCCGAAATTGTCACCCTGGCGGAACAGGAACTCGCCCTTCTTAAGTGGCCGGCCGCGTTTGACGATTTCATCCAGTGCGTCCATGTCTTCAAGATTGAGCGACAGGGGCAGGCACAGGGGGGCCAGGCTGCAATCCTTGCAATGGGCCTGGCTGTGGGGGCGCAGTTTGACTGGCTCGGACATTTCTTTCGATCCTTGTGATAAAGCACACATAAGCTGTAAGGGTAACCTACAGCTGGATTAGAGGCCAGCCTGCACTTTTTTGGTGCGGCTCGGCGGCGATCTGCGCAGGTGGGCGCGGATGCCTTCGACCATCCATGGTGTGCCTGACAAAGGCGAGCTGTCCATGCGGTGTAACGTCCCGGCAAATCGACTAGATGACCCGGGAAAATCGCTGGCGATTCTGCAGTGCCAGGTAGGCATCGAACACCATGCATACTGAGCGCACCAGCAGGCGGCCGGCCGGCAAGACCTTGATGCCTCGCGTGTCCAGCGTAATCAGGCCATCTCGCTGCATGGCCTGCAGTTGCGGCCAGACCTCATGGAAATATCCGCGAAAGTCCAGGGTGAATGCCTGCTCGATCTGCTCGAAATCCAGTTCGAAGTGGCAAATCAACTGCTGGATCACGGCCCTGCGCACACGATCATCCTGGTTGCACAACAGGCCGCGCTGGGTCGCCAGTTGGGCGCTGGAGAGGGCGTCCTGGTAGGTGTTCAGGTCGCTGCTGTTCTGGCAGTAGAGGTCACCGATCTGACTGATGGCCGAAACACCCAGCCCCACCAGGTCGCAATGACCGTGGGTGGTGTAGCCCTGGAAGTTGCGCTGCAGGGTGCCTTCTTCCTGGGCGATGGCCAGTTCATCGTCGGGCAGGGCGAAGTGGTCCATGCCGATATAGCGATAGCCGGCGGCGGTGAGTTGCTCGATGGTGTTGTGCAGCATCTCCAGCTTGACGGCCGGGGCCGGCAGCTCGGTGGCGTCGATGCGTCGCTGGGGCATGAAGCGTTCGGGCAGGTGCGCGTAGTTGAACACCGACAGGCGGTCTGGCTGCAGGCGAATCACCTCCTCGACGGTGCGTGCGAAACCTTCCGGGGTCTGGCGCGGCAGGCCGTAGATCAGGTCGAGGTTCACCGAGCGGAACTGCAGGGTGCGTGCAGCTTCGACCAGGGTGCGAGTCTGTTCCAGGCTCTGCAGGCGGTTGATCGCTCGTTGCACGGCCGGGTCGAGGTCCTGCACGCCGAGGCTGACGCGGTTGAAGCCCAGCTCGCGCAGCAGCCCCATGGTCGACCAGTCGGCCTCGCGCGGGTCGAGTTCGATCCCATAGTCGCCGGAGTCATCGTCCAGCAGGTTGAAGTGCTGGCGCAGGCTGGTCATCAGTTGGCGCAGTTCCACATGGCTGAGGAAGGTGGGGGTGCCGCCGCCGAAATGCAGTTGTTCGACGCGTTGCTTGGGGTCGAGGTGGCAGGCGACCAGCTGGATTTCCTGCTCCAGGCGTTGCAGGTAGGGGGCGGCGCGGGCGCGGTCCTTGGTGATGACCTTGTTGCAGGCGCAGTAGTAGCAGATGTTGGCGCAGAACGGCACGTGCACGTACAACGACAGCGGGCGCACCGCACGGCGGCTCTCGCGCAGGGCGTGCAGCAGGTCGAACGAGCCCACTTCGCCATGCAGTTGCACAGCGGTCGGATAGGAGGTGTAGCGTGGTCCGGCCAGATCGTAGCGACGGATCAGGTCGGCGTCCCAACGTAGGTCGTCGAGCATGTGGGCAGTCCCCGGATAGAGCAGCAGTGCCCGGAGTCTAGGGAAGGGCGCGGGGCACCGTGTTGACTTGTATCAAGCTGCTGCGGTCAATGCCCCATCAGCCAGTGCTGGTGTGGCCCCGGCAAGGTCCACAGGCCGAACAGCATGACCATCACACCGCCCGCCAGGCGTACGCTACGCCGTCGCAGCAGGGCATTGACCCGTTCGGCAGTCAGGCCTGTGGCCAGCAACACCGGCCAGGTGCCGACACCAAATGCCAGCATCAACGCCGCACTGTGCGCCGCATTGCCCTGGCTCGCCGCCCACAGCAGGGTGCTGTAGACCAGCCCGCAGGGCAGCCAGCCCCATAAGGCACCCAGCAGCAGGGCCCTGGGCAGGCTGGAGACCGGGAGCAGGCGCGACGCCACCGGCTGGATGTGCCGCCACAGGCCCCTGCCCAAGGCCTCGATACGGGTCAGCCCGCTCCACCAGCCAGCCAGGTACAGACCCATGGCGATCAATAGCAGGGCCGCCACCACACGCAGCACCTGCGCCATCGGGCTGCTGGCCAGGGCCCAGCCGGCCAGGCCCAGCAGCAGGCCGGCGGCCGCGTAGCTGAGCACGCGGCCGAGGTTGTAGGCGATCAGCAGGCGCAGGCGGCGGGCGCGTTGTTCGGGCGGGATGGCCAGGGTCAGGGCACCCATCAGGCCGCCGCACATGCCCAGGCAGTGGCCGCCGCCGAGCAGGCCGAGCACCAGGGCAGAACCGAGCAAGGGGAGCAGGTCAGGCACGCGGGGCGGGATCCTTGTCGTCGGGTTGCTCGGGCGTGGTCGCTTCGGGTTTCACCGCGGCCTGGTGGCGCGGATCCTGGTCGTCGAACAGGATGCTGTGGGCAGGGCCTTCGAGATCGTCGTACTGGCCGCTGTCCACGGCCCAGAAGAAGATGTATACCGCCACGCCGACGAGCAGCAGGGCCGCGGGGATCATCACGTAGAGGGCGGGCATTGGGGTGTCCTCTTCAGACTGCGAAAGCCATGTCATGCATGATCGAACTCCTGCTCAGGCCATGACCGGACTGGGGGCAGCATTGGCCGCCTGCACTGTCGGCATACGCGTCAGGCGCAGGGCATTGAGCACCACGATCAGCGAGCTCACCGACATGCCGATCGCCGCCCACACCGGGGTGATCCAGCCCAGCGCGGCGAAGGGCAGCATGAGCCCATTGTACAGCGTTGCCCATAGCAGGTTCTCGAGGATGTTGCGCCGGGTCCGGCGCGCGAGTTCGAAGGCTTGCGCCAGGGCCTGCAGGCGGTTGGACAGCAGCACCGCGTCAGCGCAGGTCTTGGCCAGGTCGGGGGCCGAGCCCATGGCGATGCTGATGTCGGCCGCCGCCAGTACCGGGACGTCGTTGACGCCATCGCCGAGCATCAGCACCTTGCGTCCTTGCGCCTGCAGAGCCTTGACCCGCGCCAGCTTGTCGTCCGGGCGCAGGCCGCCGATGGCCTGGTCGATGCCCAGTTGCGCGGCGACTTCTGCGACCATCGGCGAACTGTCGCCCGACAGCAGCAAGGTCTGCCACCCGCGCGCCCTGCACACGGCCAGCAACTCGCTGGCATCGTCACGCAGGCGATCGTCAAGGCTGAACCAGGCCAGGGGGCCCATGCGGTTCCCCAGCAGCAGCCACTGCCCGCGTGGTTCGGGTACGGCCGGCACTTCGGCGCCGCTCAGGGCGCAGACGAAGGCGGCCTGCCCGATGCGCAGGCGCTGCTGCCCGACCTGACCTTCAAGGCCCAGGCCAGGTACGGCCTGGACATCGTCGGCAGGTTCGGCACTGCGCCCGAAAGCACGCGCGATCGGGTGTTCCGAGCGGTTCTCCAGGGCGGCGGCCAGGGCCAGGCAGCGGTCGGGTGCAAGGCTGCCCAGCGGGCGGATACTGCGCAGGGCCAGGCGTCCTTCGGTCAGTGTGCCGGTCTTGTCGAACACCACGGTGTCGATCTGGTTCAACCCTTCGAGCACATGGCCGCGGGTCACCAGCAGGCCCAGTTTGTGCAGGGTGCCGGTGGCCGTGGTCAGTGCCGTCGGAGTGGCGAGCGAGAGTGCGCAGGGGCAGGTCGCGACCAGCATCGCCAGGGCGATCCAGAATGCGCGCTCGGCATCCAGGTGCCACCACCACAGACCGATGGTCAGCGCGGCAGCCAGGCTGAACAGCAGGAACCACTGCGAGGCGCGGTCGGCGATCTGTGCCAGGCGTGGCTTTTCCGATTGCGCGCGCTCGAGCAGGCGCACGATGGCCGACAGGCGCGAATCCTGGCCAAGGGCGTCGACCTCTACGGTCAAGGCGCTCTCGACGTTGAGCGTGCCGCCGGTGACCCGGTCGCCAGCCCGTCGGGCCTGGGGCAGGTATTCACCGGTGAGCAGCGATTCGTCGATGCTCGAGCGGCCTTCGAGGATGCGGCCGTCAGCGGGAATCACGGTGCCCGGCAGGACCTGCACGCGATCGCCGCAGGCCAGCTCTGCCAGCAGGATACGTTCGGCACGGCCCTGCGCGTCGAGGCGCAGGCACGAGGCCGGCAGCAGGTTGACCAGTTGCGCAGTGGCCGCTGCCGTGCGCTCGCGGGCGCGCCGCTCCAGGTAGCGGCCGGTGAGCAGGAACAGGGCGAACATGCCCACGGTGTCGAAGTACAGCTCGCCGCTGCCGGTGATCGCGGTCCAGATCCCGGCGCCGTAGGCCAGGCCGATGGCCAGCGATACCGAGACGTCCATCGTCAGGTGGCGGGTACGCAGGTCACGAGCAGCGCCTTTGAAGAACGGTGCACAGCTGTAGAACACGATCGGCGTGGTCAGGAACAGCGCGACCCAGCGCAGGATGGTGTGCAGTTCGGGCGACAGGTCGATGTTGAATTCCGGCCAGGTGGCCATGGTCGCCATCATCGCCTGGAACCACAACAGGCCAGCCACGCCGAGCCGGCGCAGCGCCGTGCGGTTTTCCCGGGCCAGTTGTTCGGCGGCCTGGTCGGGTTGATAGGGGTGGGCGGCGTAGCCGATGCCGCGCAGTTCGGCGATCAGCCGCGAGAGCGGCAGTTGCCCGTCGTTCCACCTGACGTGCAGACGGTGATTGGACAGGTTCAGGCGCGCCTCGCCAACGCCTTCGAGATTGCGCAGATGCTTCTCGATCAGCCAGCCGCAGGCGGCGCAACTGATACCTTCGATCATCAAGGTGGTTTCGGCCAGGGTGCCCTGGTGCTGCACGAAGTTCTGCTGGACGTCGGCGCGGTCGTACAGCGCCAGTTCGTCCTGCAATTGCCGTGGCAGTGCCTCGGGATTGGCGCTGGTCTCGCTGCGGTGCTGGTAGTAGTGCTCGAGCCCACCTGCGACGATGGCCTCGGCCACCGCCTGGCAGCCAGGGCAGCAGAACTGCCGGGGCTGGCCAAGCACCACGGCGCTGAAGCGGTTGCCGGCGGGGACGGGCAGGGCGCAGTGGTAGCAGGGGATGGGTTGGGTCATTGGCGTCATACCTGACCTTGGGCAGCAGTGCAAAACCTGTGGGAGCGGGCTTGCCCCGCGATAGCGTCAGCCCAGGCAATGCTGTTGTCCGGGCGACCGCCATCGCGGGGCAAGCCCGCTCCCACGGGGTCGGAACTGATATGGCGTTTCATTCTTGGTGCTCGGCGCCCTGCAGGGCTTCATCGCCCAGCTCCAGCGGCACACCGTGTTCCACCTTCTCTTCCTCGAACAACCGCCACACCTGGCCCTTCTCGTTGCCGAGCAGCTCGACGAAGCGCCGGCCCTCGACCTTGTCTTCGAGCTGACCGACATAGCGCCCGGCCTCGGCACGGGCGAGCTGGACCTTGCGGTCCTTGTCCGGCTGGGTCGGCGAGATCAGGTTCAGTTCCAGGGTCTGCGGATCGCTGTTGCCGGTCAGGCGCAATGCCACCTCGCCGGTCAGCTCGTCCAGGTGCACGCTGGCCTTGAGATTCAGCGTCTGGGCCAGCAGCTCGCGGTCCAGCGAGCGGTTGATGCCTTTGCCAGCCTCGTAGTAGTTGTCGTTGACCAGGTTGTCCGGGTTGCGCACGGCGATGCTCACCATGGTCAGGCTCAGGCACACCGAGGTGGTGAGGATGCCGATGATGATCCAGGGCCAGAGGTGCTTGTACCAGGGGCTGTTGGCGGTGGCGGCAGTCATTGTCGAACGTCTCTCTCAGCGGATCTGTGGGCCGATGAAGCGGCTCTTGGCTTCAACCTGTGTGCCGTTGTCGTCGGCATCCTTGAGGATGAAGGTGATGTCGTTGGTGCTCGAGGGCAATTTCTCGGGTGCGACCGACAGCTGTACCGGCAGGCTGACGATATCGCCGGCGGCCACGCGGATCTCGCGTTGCCCGGACAGTTGCAGGCCAGGCAGGCCGGCGGCGTCGAGCACGTAGACGTGGTCGCGCTGGTCCTTGTTCATCACCTTGAGGCTGTAGACGTTCTCGATCCAGCCCTGGGCGTTCTCGCGGTACAGCACGCGGTCCTTGCTGACGTCGAAGCCCACCAGCGAACGGGTGGCGAAGGCAGTGGCCAGGGCGCCGATCATCACCAGCAGCACCAGGGCGTAGCCAATCAGGCGCGGGCGCAGCATGTGGGTCTTCTGCCCGGAAAGGTTGTGTTCGGTGGTGTAGCTGATCAGCCCGCGCGGGTAGTCCATCTTGTCCATGATGCCGTCGCAGGCGTCGATGCACGCGGCGCAGCCGATACATTCGATCTGCAGGCCGTCGCGGATGTCGATGCCGGTAGGGCAGACCTGCACACACATCGTGCAGTCGATGCAGTCGCCCAGGCCCTGGGCCTTGTAGTCGACGCCTTTCTTGCGCGGACCACGGGCTTCGCCGCGGCGTGGGTCGTAGGAGACGATCAGCGTGTCCTTGTCGAACATCACACTCTGGAAGCGTGCATAGGGGCACATGTACACGCACACCTGTTCGCGCAGCCAGCCGGCGTTGCCATAGGTGGCGAGGGTGAAGAAGCCGACCCAGAAATAGGCCCAGCCATCGGCCTGGCCGGTGAAGAACTCGATGACCAGTTCGCGGATCGGCGAGAAGTAGCCCACGAAGGTCAGGCCGGTGACGAAGCCGATCAGCAGCCACAGGCTGTGCTTGGCCAGCTTGCGCAGGAACTTGTTGCCGCTCATGGGGGCCTTGTCCAGCTTCATGCGCTGGTTGCGGTCGCCCTCGGTGACTTTTTCGCACCACATGAAGATCCAGGTCCACACGCTCTGCGGGCAGGTATAGCCGCACCAGACGCGGCCGGCATACACGGTGATGAAGAACAGCCCGAAAGCGGCGACGATGAGGATGCCCGACAGCAGGATGAAGTCCTGCGGCCATATGGTGGCGCCAAAGATGTAGAACTTGCGTTCGGGCAGGTTCCACCAGACGGCCTGGTGCCCGCCCCAGTTCAGCCACACGGTGCCGAAGTAGAGCAGGAATAGCAGGGCACCACCGACCATGCGCAACCTGCGGAATACGCCGGTGAAGGCGCGGGTATAGATTTTCTCTCGGGCGGCGTAGAGGTCGACGGAATCCTTTCCTTTATTGGCAGGCGGGGTGACGTCATGTACCGGAATCTGCTTGCTCATCATCAAGTCCCACGGCAGTGGAGAAATGCCAGGGCCAGTGCATGCCGGCCGTGGTCGCGCGCCTGTGTTGGCGCTCTGCGGCCCATGATACGCCTGTGATGGCAGGGTAGGGCTTGGCTGCGACGTTTAGTCGCGTTGGGTGGTCGTTTGAATCGTGTTATGGCGAGTGTCAATTGATCCAGGTCAGCCAGTGGTGCATTTGCCGGCCTCATCGCGGGCAAGCCCGCTCCTACA
>NZ_JABWRO010000074.1:0-26760 GCF_014268985.1 Pseudomonas sp. RW10S2
GGGGGGGGGGGGGGGGGGGGGGGGATCTGCCGGGCGTTACTTGCGCCCTTCAGCCGTCTCGGCCACCTTGTCGGTGCGTGCGCACATGATGAAATCGTTGCGGTGCAGCCCCTTGATCGAGTGGCTCCACCAGGTCACGGTGACCTTGCCCCACTCGGTGAGCAGGCCAGGGTGATGGCCCTCGGCTTCGGCGATTTCGCCGACGGCGTTGGTGAACGCCAGGGCGTGCTTGAAGTTCTTGAACAGGAACACGCGCTCCAGTTCCATGTGACCGTCGCGCACTTCAACGCTCCAGTCCGGGATCTCGCGGATCAATTCGGCCAGCTCTTCGTCGCTGATCTTCGGGGCGTCGGCGCGGCAGGCTTCGCAGTGGGCTTGGTTCAAGGCATTCATGGAGGTTTTCCGCTTTCGAGTTGTTGTCGGTAAGGCGGCTCAGGCCGCCTTGGGTGGGAATTTCGGCGCGTGCAGACCCAGCTGCATGGCGTGCTGGACCATGCCCATGATGTCTTCGTGGGCCAGGTCGAACAGGCGTTTCATGTTCGGCAGGACAAAGTACACCGGCTGCAGGATATCGATCCGGTAGGGCGTACGCATGGCTTCGATCGGGTCGAACACCTGGTGCTCGGGCTCGCTGGACAGGCTGTAGACGGTCTCTTTCGGTGACGAGAGGATGCCGCCGCCATAGATCTTGCGGCCCTGGGCGGTTTCCATGAGGCCGAACTCGATGGTCATCCAGTACAGGCGCGCCAGGTACACCCGTTGTTCCTTGGTGGCCGCCAGGCCGAGCTTGCCATAAGTGTGGGTGAATTCGGCGAACCAGGGGTTGGTCAGCAGGGGGCAGTGGCCGAAGATCTCGTGGAAGATGTCCGGTTCCTGCAGGTAGTCCAGCTCCTCCGGGGTGCGGATGAAGGTGGCGACCGGGAAACGCTTGCTGGCCAGCAGTTCGAAGAAGGTCTGGAAGGGGATCAGCGCCGGCACGCGGGCGACCTGCCAGCCTGTGGTGGCGCCCAGTACCTTGTTGACTTCGCCCAGTTGCGGGATGCGGTCATGGGGCAGCTTGAGCTGGTCGATACCGTCCAGGTATTCCTGGCACGCGCGGCCCTCGATCACTTTCAGTTGGCGGGTGATCAGAGTGTTCCACACGGCGTGCTCTTGCTGCGGGTAGTCGATAAAACCCTGCGCATCGGGCTCGCGGGCCACGTATTGCGTCTGTTTCATGGAGCTCTCCTGGTGAGGGCTTTCTTGTTATGGGTGGGGCGTGCCCTAGGAATAGCCCTCCGGCGGCGGTTTTGCACTGGCCTACCTGACAGGGAAGAAGCAGGAGGTAGAGTGTTTCTGTAACGATAATTTTACAATTTTAGGGTTATCCCGGAAAATCAAGGGAATCACGCTGATAGCCAAGGTATTTCTGTCAGCTTATCTTTACGAATTTTCTGCGCACCGATGAAAAAGTCGGCTGCCTCGGGGCCTTCCATGCGTATCAAAGTCCATTGCCAGAACCGCATCGGCATCCTGCGCGACATCCTCAACCTGTTGGTGGAGTACGGCATCAACGTGTTGCGTGGCGAGGTCGGCGGCGACCATGGCAACGCCATCTACCTGCACTGCCCAAACCTGATCAACCTGCAGTTCCAGGCCTTGCGTCCGAAATTCGAGGCCATCGCCGGGGTGTTCGGGGTCAAGCGCGTCGGCCTGATGCCCAGCGAGAGGCGGCACATGGAGCTCAATGCGTTGCTCGGGGCGCTGGAGTTTCCGGTGTTGTCGGTCGACATGGGAGGCAGCATCGTCGCAGCCAACCGTGCTGCAGCCCATTTGCTCGGGGTGCGCGTCGATGAGGTGCCGGGGCTGCCGCTGGCGCGCTATGTCGAGGATTTCGACCTGCCGGAGCTGGTCCGGGCCAACAAATCGCGGATCAACGGATTGCGCATCAAGGTCAAGGGTGACGTGTTCCTGGCCGATATCGCGCCCTTGCAATCCGAACATGACGACAGCGAAGCCCTGGCCGGCGCGGTGCTGACCTTGCACCGCGCCGATCGCATCGGCGAGCGCATCTACAACGTGCGCAAGCAGGAGCTGCGTGGTTTCGACAGCATCTTCCAGAGTTCACGGGTGATGGCCTCGGTAGTGCGCGAGGCGCGGCGCATGGCGCCGCTGGATGCGCCGCTGCTGATCGAGGGGGAAACCGGCACCGGCAAGGAGTTGCTGGCCCGTGCCTGTCACCTGGCCAGCCCGCGTGGCCAGGCGCCGCTGATGGCACTCAACTGCGCAGGGTTGCCGGAGTCGATGGCCGAGACCGAGCTGTTCGGCTATGGCCCTGGTGCGTTCGAGGGGGCGCGGGCCGAGGGCAAGCTGGGGTTGCTGGAGTTGACCGCGGGCGGCACGCTGTTTCTGGACGGGGTGGGGGAGATGAGCCCGCGCTTGCAGGTGAAGTTGCTGCGCTTTCTGCAGGACGGCTGTTTTCGTCGGGTCGGCAGCGATGAGGAGGTCTATCTGGATGTGCGAGTGATCTGCGCCACCCAGGTCGATTTGTCGGAGCTGTGCGCGCGGGGCGAATTCCGCCAAGACCTCTATCACCGGCTCAACGTGCTGTCGTTGCACATTCCGCCACTGCGTGAGTGCATGGATGGGCTGGAGGGGCTGGCGCAGCACTTCCTCGACCAGGCCAGTCGGCAGATCGGCTGTGCGTT
This sequence comes from Pseudomonas sp. RW10S2, assembly GCF_014268985.1. Classification (NCBI taxonomy): domain Bacteria; kingdom Pseudomonadati; phylum Pseudomonadota; class Gammaproteobacteria; order Pseudomonadales; family Pseudomonadaceae; genus Pseudomonas; species Pseudomonas sp. RW10S2. The sequence continues at coordinate 2,688 of NZ_JABWRO010000074.1, forward strand.
GCCACGTCTGGCGCCGGCGGCGATGGACAAGTTGAGTCAATATCACTGGCCGGGCAATGTCCGGCAACTGGAAAACGTATTGTTCCAGGCCGTGTCGTTATGCGAGGGCGGCGTGGTCAAGGGCGAACATATACGTTTGCCGGATTATGGTGCGCGACAACCCCTGGGTGAGTTTTCGCTGGAAGGGGAACTTGCGCAAATCGTCGGGCGCTTTGAAAAAGCGGTGTTGGAAAGTTTGATGGCGGAGTTTCCAACTAGTCGGGCACTGGGGAAAAGACTGGGTGTTTCCCATACCACGATTGCCAACAAGTTGCGGGAGTATTCGTTGGGCAAGTCGGTGGATTGAAGAAGGTCCGGGTAAAGAATATTTAATCAGCGGTGTTGTTTTCGCGGGCAAGCCCGCTCCCACAGAAGTATCGAGATCGGCCGAAGGGAGCGGGCCTTGACGTTAGCCGTTGGAGCAACCGTTGCCCATCACGCGGTATTCGAGAATGTGCTTCTGGCCCTTGGAGTCTTCGTAGGTCATGCGCGCCGGCACCACTTCACAGACATTCGGGACTTCGCTCATGGACAGCACCTTGGCAATGTCCAGGTGTTGCGAGTAACTGTACTGTTCAACCGGAATCTGCTCGGCGTTCGTTGCAACATCATCGGCCATTGCCGCGCTGCAAACACTGCCAAGTACCAATACCAGTAACGCTTTCATTTTCAATTTACCTGTCTAAGGTCGTGAGGGGGCACGCGGCACTTGTGGTGCCGCGAGTACATCCAGAGTCTTACTGTCGAATTAGAGCGGGATTAACGTGCCTTCGTGGGGGCTGTTACAAGAAGTTAATCGCCTTGCCGTTGCTGGCGAGGTGAATTCTAGGAGTGCGCCTTGAATTGAAAAAGACCCGGTTTTGATAAAGTTTTTCGGGCTTTTGACAGAATCGGTAACAATCATCGGTACGAACGTACCGGATTCTTCAGTGATGGCCTTATGCACCGCATGCTAGAGCGCCTCGATGAAATTTCGCCGTGGCGCATGCTGTTCGTTACTACCAACGTCGAATGGTCATGGCCGCTCTGGTACAGTTAAAACCGTCTCATACAAAAACAACTATTACACCGAGGTAACACAGATGAGTGCGGCTCCACTGTATCCCGTTCGTCCCGAGGTTGCGGCAAACACCCTGACCGACGAGGCCACCTACAAGGCCATGTACCAGCAGTCGGTGATCAACCCGGACGGCTTCTGGCGTGAGCAGGCCCAGCGCCTGGACTGGATCAAGCCCTTCACCAAGGTCAAGCAGACCTCGTTCGACGACCACCATGTCGATATCAAGTGGTTCGCCGACGGCACTCTGAACGTTTCCTACAACTGCCTGGACCGCCACCTCGCAGAGCGCGGCGACCAGCTGGCGATCATCTGGGAAGGCGATGACCCTTCCGAACACCGCAACATCACCTACCGCGAGTTGCACGAGCAGGTCTGCAAGTTCGCCAACGCCCTGCGTGGCCAGGACGTACACCGTGGTGATGTGGTCACCATCTACATGCCGATGATCCCGGAAGCCGTGGTGGCGATGCTGGCCTGTGCCCGTATTGGTGCTATCCACTCCGTGGTGTTTGGTGGTTTCTCTCCCGAAGCCCTGGCCGGGCGCATCATCGACTGCAAGTCCAAGGTCGTCATCACCGCCGACGAGGGGCTGCGTGGTGGCCGCCGCACGCCACTCAAGGCCAACGTTGACCTGGCGCTGACCAATCCGGAAACCAACAGCGTGCAGAAGATCATCGTGTGCAAGCGCACCGGTGGTGACATCGCCTGGCACCAGCACCGCGACATCTGGTACGAAGACCTGATGAAGGTCGCCTCCAGCCATTGCGCGCCCAAGGAGATGGGGGCCGAGGAAGCACTGTTCATCCTCTATACCTCCGGTTCCACCGGCAAGCCCAAGGGCGTGCTGCACACCACGGGTGGCTATCTGGTCTATGCCGCGCTCACCCACGAGCGCGTATTCGACTACCGCCAGGGCGAGGTCTACTGGTGCACCGCCGACGTGGGTTGGGTCACCGGTCACAGCTATATCGTCTATGGCCCGCTGGCCAATGGCGCGACCACACTGCTGTTCGAGGGTGTGCCAAATTACCCGGACATCACCCGCGTGTCGAAGATCGTCGACAAGCACAAGGTCAACATCCTCTACACCGCGCCGACTGCCATCCGCGCGATGATGGCCGAAGGTCAGGCGGCGGTCGCCGGTGCCGATGGCTCGAGCCTGCGCCTGCTGGGTTCGGTGGGCGAGCCGATCAACCCTGAAGCCTGGAACTGGTACTACAAGACCGTCGGCAAGGAGCGCTGCCCGATCGTCGACACCTGGTGGCAGACCGAGACCGGCGGCATCCTGATCAGCCCGCTGCCGGGCGCCACCGGCCTCAAGCCGGGCTCGGCGACCCGTCCGTTCTTCGGTGTGGTGCCGGCACTAGTGGACAACCTGGGCAACCTGATCGATGGCGCGGCCGAGGGCAACCTGGTGATCCTCGATTCCTGGCCGGGGCAGTCGCGTTCGCTGTATGGCGATCACGATCGCTTCGTCGACACCTACTTCAAGACCTTCCGTGGCATGTATTTCACCGGTGACGGTGCGCGTCGCGACGAAGATGGCTACTACTGGATCACTGGTCGGGTAGACGATGTGCTCAACGTTTCCGGCCACCGCATGGGGACTGCCGAGATCGAGAGCGCGATGGTCGCCCATTCGAAGGTTGCCGAAGCCGCGGTGGTGGGTGTGCCGCACGACATCAAGGGGCAGGGCATCTATGTCTACGTCACCCTCAATGCAGGCGAGGAGTCCAGCGAGCAATTGCGCCTCGAGCTGAAGAACTGGGTGCGCAAGGAAATCGGCCCGATCGCCTCGCCGGATGTCATCCAGTGGGCGCCGGGCTTGCCCAAGACCCGCTCGGGCAAGATCATGCGGCGTATCCTGCGCAAGATCGCCACGGGTGAGTACGATGCGCTGGGCGATATCTCCACCCTGGCCGACCCGGGTGTGGTGCAGCACCTGATCGACACGCACAAGGCCATGAGCCTGGCGACGGCGTGATGACTCTCGCGGGGTAAACCCACAGGCTCTGCTCAAGCAAACCCCGCCGTATACCGGCGGGGTTTTTGCATTCTGTTACCCGACATTCATCGGTAACCCGCTGCTGTCACCGTGATTGCACTGAAACGGGGCCAGAGGAAACATTTCTGTGCCTTCGGAGTGCGTTCTTGTAGCCATTTCTTGCAGCCTTGCACCCTGCACTTGCCGGATTACAAGGCTTTGCCAATAATAGGCCCGCTTATTGCTTCGTCTAAAGGTTGTTTTCCTTTTGCGCTTGCATGTTTCGCAAGAGCTGTCAATATCGCCGCCCGCAGCTTCAGGCGCTTCTGTACGTAGTTGTCGCTTTGAAGAAATATCGACTACCGGGCTGTCGTTAAAATGCCACTCACTCGCTCGTGGTCTGCGACCTTGGTCGAACCCTGCGCGGCTCGCGTTGTACTCATTCGCATATCCGGCAATCGTGTCCCTGCCGGGTATTGCCCCGTACCGATGGAGTTACCTGATGAAGAAGCTTGCACTGCTTGGCGCCCTGGCGCTGTCTGTGTTTTCCCTGGTCTCGCAGGCCGACGAGAAGCCGTTGAAGATCGGTATCGAAGCCGCCTACCCACCCTTCGCCTTCAAGCAGCCTGATGGCAGCATCGCTGGTTTCGACTACGACATCGGCAACGCCCTGTGCGAAGAGATGAAAGCCAAGTGCACCTGGGTCGAGCAGGAGTTCGATGGCCTGATCCCGGCGCTGAAAGTGCGCAAGATCGACGCCATCCTGTCGTCGATGTCGATCACCGATGATCGCAAGAAGTCCGTCGACTTCACCAAACGCTACTACCTCACCCCAGCGCGCCTGGTAATGAAGGAAGGTATCACCGTCAGCGACAGCCTCGACGAGCTCAAGGGCAAGAAGATCGGCGTGCAGCGCGGCTCTATCCACGACCGTTTCGCCAAGGAAGTGCTGGCACCCAAGGGCGCCACTGTCGTGCCTTACGGCACCCAGAACGAAATCTACCTGGATGTCGCCGCAGGTCGCCTCGATGGCACCGTGGCCGATGCTACCCTGCTCGAAGACGGCTTCCTGAAAACCGACGCCGGCAAGGGCTTTGCCTTCGTCGGTCCGTCCTTCACCGACGTGAAGTACTTCGGTGACGGCGTCGGCATTGCCGTGCGCAAGGGCGACAAGGCCAACGCCGATCGCATCAACGCTGCCATCGACGCCATCCGCGCCAATGGCAAGTACAAGCAGATCGAGGCCAAGTACTTCAACTTCGACATCTACGGCTCCGAGTCGAACTAAATCGTCGAGTTTCACCTGTGCAATGGTGCAAACAGCAGAATCTCTGAGGTTTGCACCATTTTTCATTCCCAAGTCCTGAGGAATCCCAATCATGTTGAAAGGCTACGGGGCAGTCATCCTCGAGGGGGCGTGGCTGACGTTGCAGCTCGCCCTGTCGTCGATGGCCCTGGCCATCGTTCTCGGCCTGATCGGCGTGGCCTTGCGGCTGTCGCCGGTGCGCTGGCTGGCCTGGCTGGGCGACCTGTACTCCACGGTGATCCGTGGCATTCCGGACCTGGTGCTAATCCTGCTGATCTTCTACGGCGGCCAGGACATCATCAACCGGGTCGCGCCACTGGTCGGCTACGATGACTACATCGACCTGAACCCGATGATCGCCGGCATCGGCACACTGGGCTTCATCTTTGGCGCGTATCTGTCGGAAACCTTCCGCGGCGCCTTCCTCGGCATTCCCAAGGGGCAGGCCGAAGCTGGTGCGGCCTATGGCATGAGCAGCCGGCAGGTATTCTTCCGCATCATGGTGCCGCAGATGATCCGCCTGGCCATTCCGGGCTTCACCAACAACTGGCTGGTGCTGACCAAGGCCACTGCGCTGATTTCCGTGGTCGGCCTGCAGGACATGATGTTCAAGGCCAAGCAGGCGGCGGATGCCACCCGCGAACCCTTCACCTTCTTCCTGGCGGTGGCGGCGCTGTACCTGGTGCTGACCAGCGTCTCGCTGCTGGCGTTGAAGTATCTCGAGAAGCGCTACTCGGTGGGCGTAAAGGCGGCTGAACTATGATCTTCGACTACAACGTCATCTGGGAGGCCATGCCGCTGTACATCGGCGGTTTGCTGACCACCCTCAAGCTGCTGGCGCTGTCGCTGTTCTTCGGCCTGCTGGCGGCCATCCCGCTGGGGTTGATGCGGGTGTCGAAGCAGCCGCTGGTGAACATGACCGCATGGCTCTACACCTACGTGATCCGCGGCACGCCGATGCTGGTGCAACTGTTCCTGATCTACTATGGCCTGGCCCAGTTCGAGGCGGTGCGCGAGAGCATCTTCTGGCCGTGGCTGTCGAGTGCGACCTTCTGCGCCTGCCTGGCGTTCGCCATCAACACCAGCGCCTACACCGCCGAAATCATTGCCGGCAGCCTCAAGGCCACGCCTCATGGCGAGATCGAGGCGGCCAAGGCCATGGGCATGTCGCGCTTCAAGATGTACCGCCGCATCCTGTTGCCTTCGGCCCTGCGCCGGGCGCTGCCGCAGTACAGCAACGAAGTGATCATGATGCTGCAGACCACCAGCCTGGCGTCGATCGTCACCCTGATCGACATCACCGGTGCTGCGCGCACGGTCAACGCCCAGTACTACCTGCCTTTCGAGGCCTACATCACGGCGGGCGTGTTCTACCTGTGCCTGACCTTCATCCTCGTGCGCCTGTTCAAGATGGCCGAACGTCGCTGGCTCAGCTACCTGGCGCCGCGCAAGCACTGACCGCTCTGTGAGAATCGACAGCATGTACAAACTCCAAGTCCAAGACCTGCACAAGCGCTACGGCAGCCACGAGGTGCTCAAGGGCGTCTCGCTCGAAGCCAAGGCAGGCGATGTGATCAGCATCATCGGCTCGAGCGGTTCGGGCAAATCCACCTTCCTGCGTTGCATCAACCTGCTCGAACAGCCGCATGCCGGCAAGATCCTTCTCAACAACGAGGAGCTCAAGCTGGTCGCCGGCAAGGACGGCGCGCTCAAGGCCGCCGACCCCAGGCAACTGCAGCGCATGCGCTCGCGCCTGTCGATGGTGTTCCAGCATTTCAACCTGTGGGCGCACATGACCGCACTCGAGAACATCATCGAGGCGCCGGTGCATGTGCTGGGCATGAGCAAGAAGGAGGCGCTGGAAAAGGCCGAGCACTACCTGGCCAAGGTGGGTGTGGCGCATCGCAAGGATGCTTTCCCCGGGCACATGTCCGGCGGTGAGCAGCAGCGCGTGGCGATCGCTCGCGCCCTGGCCATGGAGCCCGAGGTGATGCTGTTCGACGAGCCGACCTCGGCGCTTGATCCTGAACTGGTGGGCGATGTGCTCAAGGTCATGCAGTCGCTGGCCCAGGAAGGTCGCACCATGGTGGTGGTCACCCACGAGATGGGCTTTGCCCGCGAGGTGTCCAACCAGCTGGTGTTCCTGCACAAGGGGGTGGTCGAGGAGCGGGGCAATCCGCGTGAGGTGCTGGTCAATCCGCAATCCGAGCGTCTCAAGCAGTTTCTCTCCGGCAGCCTGAAGTAAAGGCTGCATTCCTGCACCAGAATAGGGCATGCTGCGCAGCGAGCGCGGCATGACCCGTGCCTCACTCGACTTCAGGTTTCGGACCTAGCCTATGACCACCCAGCGAATCGGATTTCTTATCTGGCCCGGCACCAAGCCGCTGACCCTGGCCCTGGCCGAGGAAGTGCTGCAGGTGGCCCAGCGGGTGCATCCTGATGTGGTCTACGAGCTGGCGTACCTGCAGGCCGAGCCAGCCGAGGAGGGCGCCTGGCGCTTGCCGGGCGAGCCCTGGAACGGGCGCCTGGAGGGCTTCCAGAAGCTCCTGCTGCTTGCTGACGAGCCGCCGCTGGCGGTGGGTTCGGCGCTGTCGGCGGCGCTCAAGCACCTGGCCCGCAGTGGCTGCATGATCGGTGGGTTGTCGGCGGGCGTGTACCCGCTGGCCTTGCTGGGCCTGCTCGATGGTTACCGGGCCGCGGTGCACTGGCGCTGGCAGGACGACTTTGCGGAGCGTTTCCCCAAGGTCATCGCCACCAGTCATCTGTTCGACTGGGATCGCGATCGTCTGACCGCCTGTGGCGGCATGGCGGTGACAGACCTGCTGCTGGCGGTGCTGGCCCGTGACCATGGCGCGGAGCTGGCCGGGGCGGTGTCCGAGGAGCTGGTGGTCGAGCGCATTCGCGAAGGTGGTGAGCGTCAACGTATCCCGTTGCAGAATCGCCTGGGCTCCAGCCACCCCAAGCTGACCCAGGCCGTGCTGCTGATGGAGGCCAACATCGAGGAGCCGCTGACCACCGACGAGATCGCCCAGCATGTCTGTGTCTCGCGCCGGCAGTTGGAGCGGATCTTCAAGCAGTACCTCAATCGCGTGCCCAGCCAGTACTATCTGGAGCTGCGCCTGAACAAGGCGCGGCAGATGCTGATGCAGACCAGCAAGTCGATCATCCAGATCGGCTTGTCGTGCGGGTTCTCCTCCGGGCCGCATTTCTCCAGCGCTTACCGCAACTTCTTCGGCGCCACGCCGCGGGAAGACCGCAACCAGCGGCGCAGCAGCAGCCCGTTCGAGTTGAGTTCGGCGCCGGCCGAGCGCGGGTGAGGTCGGGGCGAGTCCGCTCCCATAGCTGCCCCGCTGATTCTGAGTTCGGCGGGGTAGCTGTGGGAGCGGGCTGATCCCGCGATAGGGCCGCCGCGGGCGCCTCCCTCTCCTGTGAACACCCGTTCTCTCAATTTCCCCGCCCCTCTCCCCGCCACCCCGCCCGCCCGTTACACTGCGCGATTGCGACACTGTTTGTCGCATTGCCGAAAACCCAGGTAAAACAGGGGTTGGCGCTGTAACAAGTTGTCGCCTGGCAGCAAGGACAGGCGCCGATCAGTCCTTACAATCCCCCCATCGCTCGCCACTTTCAGGCCAGCGTTCCTCTTCAGGAGACTCAGATGTCCGTTGAGCAAGCCCCGGTGCAACGTGCCGATTTCGACCAGGTCATGGTTCCCAACTACTCCCCGGCGGCCTTCATTCCTGTTCGAGGCGAGGGCTCCCGCGTCTGGGACCAGTCGGGCCGCGAGCTCATCGACTTCGCCGGCGGCATCGCGGTGAACGCCCTGGGTCATTGCCACCCGGCGCTGGTCAAGGCACTGACCGAACAGGCCAACACCCTGTGGCATGTGTCCAACGTCTTCACCAACGAGCCGGCCCTGCGCCTGGCCCACAAGCTGGTCGACGCCACCTTTGCCGATCGTGCCTTCTTCTGCAACTCCGGCGCCGAAGCCAACGAGGCCGCCTTCAAGCTCGCCCGGCGCGTCGCCCATGACCGCTTCGGCCCGGAAAAGCACGAAATCATCGCCACCGTGAACAGCTTCCACGGTCGCACCCTGTTCACCGTCAGCGTCGGCGGCCAGCCCAAGTACTCCGACGGTTTCGGGCCGAAGATCACCGGCATCAGCCATGTCCCGTACAACGACCTGGAAGCGCTGAAGGCACAGATCTCCGACAAGACCTGCGCCGTGGTGATCGAGCCGATCCAGGGCGAGAGCGGCGTGGTTCCGGCCGACAAGGCCTACCTGGAAGGCGCGCGCAAACTGTGCGACGAGCACAACGCCCTGCTGATCTTCGATGAAGTGCAGACCGGCGTCGGCCGTACCGGTTCGCTGTACGCCTACCAGCACTACGGCGTGACCCCGGATATCCTGACCAGCGCCAAGAGCCTGGGCGGCGGCTTCCCGATCGGTGCCATGCTGACCACCACCGAGCTGGCCAAGCACCTGGCCGTTGGCACCCACGGCACCACCTATGGCGGCAACCCGCTGGGCTGCGCCGTCGCCTGTGCGGTGCTGGACGTGATCAACACCCCTGAGACGCTGGCAGGCATCAAGACCAAGCACGCGCGTTTTAAGACCCGCCTGGAAAAGATCGGCCAGGACACCGGTCTGTTCACCCAGGTGCGTGGCGTCGGCCTGCTGATCGGCTGTGTGCTGAGCGAGGCCTGGAAGGGCAAAGCCAAGGACATCCTCAATGCCGCCGAGAAAGAAGGCGTGATGGTGCTGCAGGCCGGTCCTGACGTCGTGCGCTTCGCGCCGAGCCTGGTGGTCGAGGACGCTGACATCGACGAGGGCCTGGACCGCTTCGAGCGCGCTGTGGCCAAGCTGACCCAGGGCTGATCGCCCTGCGGTCCCATCGCCGGGGCGGCTCGTACTGCGCCGGCGATACCTGAATTCCAGTGCAGGTGCCTGCTTGTGCAAGCAAGGGTGTGCCCGCCGTTCTTCCGTGCCGACCGGGTCGGCCCGTATTCCAAAGGAGTGACACCATGCTGGTGATGCGCCCCGCGCAAATGGCGGATCTGAATGAAGTGCAGCGCATGGCTGCCGACAGCCCCATTGGTGTCACCTCGCTGCCCGATGACGCGGGCCGCCTGGGCGACAAGATCGCCGCCTCGGAAACCTCCTTCGCCGCCGAGGTGAGCTTCAACGGTGAAGAGAGCTATTTCTTCGTGCTTGAAGACAGCACCTCCGGCAAGCTCGCCGGCTGCTCGGCCATCGTCGCCTCGGCCGGCTATTCCGAGCCGTTCTACAGCTTTCGCAACGAAACCTTCGTGCACGCCTCGCGCGAGCTGAAGATCCACAACAAGATCCATGTCCTGTCGCTGTGCCACGACCTGACCGGCAACAGCCTGCTGACCAGCTTCTACGTATTGCCCGAACTGGTGAACAGCGGCTGGGCCGAGCTCAATTCGCGCGGTCGCCTGCTGTTCATGGCCTCGCATCCCGAGCGTTTTGCCGACTCGGTGGTGACCGAGATCGTCGGCTACAGCGACGATCAGGGCGAGTCGCCGTTCTGGGACGCCATCGGGCGCAACTTCTTCGACCTCAACTACGCCGACGCCGAGCGCCTGTGCGGGCTGAAGAGCCGGACCTTCCTCGCCGAGCTGATGCCGCACTACCCGATCTATGTGCCCCTGCTGCACGACGAAGCCCAGGAAGCCATGGGCCAGGTGCACCCGCGCGCGCAGATCACCTTCGACATCCTGATGCGCGAGGGCTTCGAGACCGAGCACTACATCGACATCTTCGACGGTGGTCCGACCCTGCATGCGCGCACCTCGGCGATCCGCTCGATTGCCCAGAGCCGCGTGGCGCCGGTCAGGCTTGACGATACGCCAGTCAAAGGCGGCCGCCCCTACCTGGTGTGCAACGGCCAGTTGCAGGACTACCGCGCCGTGCTGCTGGAGCTGGACTGGGTGCCGGGCAAGCCGGTGGCACTGAGCAATGAAGCTGCCGACGCCCTGGGCGTCGGTGAAGGTGGCAGCGTCCGTCTGGTTGCCGCCTGAGCCTGCGCGAAGCTGGCAAGCGCGATTCGCGGCAGGCAGAGGCCGCCGCACAAGGAGATAGCATGATCGTTCGTCCTGTACGCAGCAGCGATTTACCTGCGCTGATCGAATTGGCCCGCAGCACCGGTACCACCGGGCTGACCACGCTTCCTGCCAACGAGGAGCGACTGGCCCGCCGTGTCGGCTGGGCCGAGAAGAGCTTCAGTGGCGAAGCCGAGCGCGGCGACACCGACTACCTGTTCGTGCTGGAGAACGACGAAGGCCTGGTGGTCGGCATCAGCGCCATCGCCGGCGCCGTCGGTTTGCGCGAGCCTTGGTACAACTATCGGGTCGGTCTGACGGTCAGCGCTTCGCAGGAGCTGAACATCTACCGCGAGATCCCGACCCTGTTCCTGGCCAACGACCTGACCGGCAACTCCGAGCTGTGCTCGCTGTTCCTGCGCAGTGACTACCGCAGCGGGCGCAATGGGCACCTGCTGTCGAAGTCGCGCATGCTGTTCATCGCTGAATTCCCTGACCTGTTCGGCAAGAAGATCATCGCCGAGATGCGTGGCATGTCCGACGCTGCCGGTCGTTCGCCGTTCTGGGAAAGCCTGGGCCGTCACTTCTTCAAGATGGAATTCAGCCAGGCCGACTACCTCACCGGCGTGGGCAACAAATCGTTCATTGCCGAGCTGATGCCCAAGTTCCCGCTGTACACCTGCTTCCTGTCGGAGGCTGCGCGCAGTGTCATCGGGCGTGTGCACACCGACACCGAGCCTGCGCTGGCGATGCTCAAGCGCGAGGGCTTCAACTATCAAGGCTACGTCGACATCTTCGATGCCGGCCCGGCGATCGAATGCGAGACCGCGAAGATCCGCGCCGTGCGCGAGAGTGAGACCCTGGTACTGGCGGTCGGTACGCCGGGTGACGACGCCACCCCTTACATCATTCACAACCGCAAGCGCGAAGACTGCCGCATCACCGCAGCGCCCGCGCGCCTGGCGGCCGGGACATTGGTCGTCGATCCGCAGACTGCCAAGCGCCTGCGCCTGGGCGTTGGCGATAACGTTCGCGCCGTGCCGCTGACTGCACCTCGGGAGGCCCAATAATGACCACGCATTACATCGCCGGAAACTGGCAGGCCGGCCAGGGTGACGCCCTGCAATCGCTTGACCCGGTCAGCCAGGCCGTGGTCTGGCAAGGGCAGGGCGCGGCGCCTGCTCAGGTCGACGCTGCTGTGCAGGCGGCGCGCAAGGCCTTCCCGGCCTGGGCGCAACTGAGCCTGGAGGCGCGCATCTCCGTACTAGAAGGCTTTGCCGACCAGCTCAAGGCCAACGCCGAGGAACTGGCCCGCTGCATCGGTGAGGAAACCGGCAAGCCCTTGTGGGAGTCGGCCACCGAAGTCACCAGCATGGTCAACAAAGTGGCGATCTCGGTGCAGAGCTACCGCGAACGCACCGGTGAGAAGAGCGGCCCGCTGGCGGACGCGACCGCCGTGCTGCGCCACAAGCCGCATGGTGTGGTGGCAGTGTTCGGCCCATACAACTTCCCCGGCCACCTGCCTAACGGTCATATCGTGCCGGCATTGCTGGCGGGCAACTGCGTGGTGTTCAAGCCCAGCGAACTGACCCCCAAGGTCGCCGAGCTGACGGTCAAGTGCTGGATCGCTGCCGGGCTGCCGAGCGGTGTGCTCAACCTGGTGCAGGGCGCGCGCGAAACCGGCGTGGCGCTGGCGGCCAACCCGGGTATCGATGGGCTGTTCTTCACCGGTTCCAGCCGCACCGGCAACCTGCTGCACCAGCAGTTCGCCGGTCGCCCGGACAAGATCCTGGCGCTGGAAATGGGCGGCAACAATCCGCTGGTGGTCGATGAGGTCAAAGACCTGGACGCCGCGGTCTACACCATCATCCAGTCAGCGTTCATTTCGGCCGGGCAGCGATGCACCTGTGCCCGCCGCCTGCTGGTGCCGCACGGCGCCTGGGGTGACAAGCTGCTTGCGCGCCTGGTCGAGGTCAGTCGCAGCATCAGTGTCGGCGCCTTCGATCAGCAACCAGCGCCGTTCATGGGTTCGGTGATTTCGCTGCAGGCTGCCGCTGCCTTGCTGGCGGCGCAATCCGAACTGCAGGCCAAGGGCGCGCAGGCGCTGCTGGAAATGACCCAGCCAAAGGCCGGTGCGGCCTTGTTGACGCCAGGCATCCTCGATGTGACGGCAGTTGCCGACCGGCCCGACGAAGAGTTCTTCGGCCCGCTGCTGCAGGTGATTCGCTACAGCGACTTCGACGCCGCGATCGATGAGGCCAACAACACCCAGTACGGCCTGGCAGCCGGGCTGCTGTCCGACTCGCGCGCCCGTTACCAGTACTTCTGGCTGCGCAGCCGCGCCGGTATCGTCAACTGGAACAAGCAACTCACCGGCGCCGCCAGCAGCGCACCGTTCGGTGGCGTGGGGGCCAGCGGCAACCATCGGGCCAGTGCCTATTACGCGGCGGACTACTGCGCCTATCCTGTGGCTTCGCTGGAGACCGCCAGCCTTGCCCTGCCGGCGACCCTGACGCCGGGCGTCACCCTATAACAACAGGTCTCGGAGCTAGCCGATGAAATCCTATGAAGTGAATTTTGATGGCCTGGTGGGGCCAACCCACAACTACGGCGGCCTCTCGTACGGCAACGTGGCCTCGCAGAGCAATAGCCAGCAGTGCTCCAATCCGCGAGAAGCGGCGCGCCAGGGCCTGGCGAAAATGAAGGCTCTGATGGAGATGGGCTTCAAGCAAGGCGTGCTGGCCCCGCAGGAACGACCGGATGTGGCTGCCCTGCGCCGCCTGGGCTTCACCGGCAGCGACGGCGAAGTGATCCGTCGCGCCGCCAAGGAGGCCATGCCACTGCTGGTCGCCAGTTGCTCGGCCTCGAGCATGTGGGTGGCCAACGCCGCCACCGTCAGCCCCAGCGCCGACACGGCAGACGGCCGGGTGCATTTCACTGCAGCCAACCTCAACTGCAAGTACCACCGCAGCATCGAACACCCGACCACCAGTCGTGTGCTGGCGGCGATGTTCGCTGACGAGCAGCATTTCGCCCATCATGAGGCGCTGCCGGCGGTGGCCCAGTTCGGCGACGAGGGTGCGGCCAACCATACGCGTTTCTGCCGTGCGTACGGCGAGTCGGGCGTGGAGTTCTTCGTCTATGGCCGCAGCGCCTTCGATGCGCGCTACCCGGCGCCACAGAAGTATCCGGCGCGCCAGACCCTCGAGGCCTCCCAGGCTGTGGCCCGGTTGCATGGCCTGGGCGAGCAGGGCGTGGTCTACGCTCAACAGAATCCGGCGGTGATCGACCAGGGTGTGTTCCATAACGACGTGATTTCGGTAGGCAACGGCGAGGTGCTGTTCTACCACGAGGACGCCTTCCTCGAGACCGACACGGTGCTTGGCCAGCTGCAAGCTAAACTGGCTGCAAAGGGCGGCAACTTCCAGGCCATCCGCGTGCCGCGTTCGGCCGTGACGGTGGAAGACGCAGTGCGTTCGTACCTGTTCAACAGCCAGTTGCTGTCGCGCGACGACGGCTCCATGCTGCTGGTGGTGCCCGAAGAGTGCCGCAACAACGAGCGGGTGTGGAGTTACCTGAACCAGCTGACCGGCCAGCAGGGCGTGGTGAAGGAGGTCAAGGTGTTCGACCTCAAGCAGAGCATGCAGAACGGCGGTGGCCCTGCCTGCCTGCGCTTGCGCGTGGCCCTGAAGGAAACGGAACTGGCGGCGGTCAACCAAGGCGTTATCATGACCGCCCCGCTGTACGACACCTTGGTGCAGTGGGTCGACAAGCACTACCGCGACCGCCTGGGCGAAGCTGACCTTGCCGACCCGCAGTTGCTGGACGAATGCCGTACGGCACTGGATGAGTTGACCCAGATCCTGAAGTTGGGTTCGGTCTATCCGTTCCAACGCCAACCTTGATAGAGAGAATTGCAATGTCCGACGCCCTGCGCCTGATCCTGGAAGATGAAGACGGCACCCAGCTGGAAACCTCCTGCACCCGCTTTGCGGTGGTCTGGCAAGGCAAGGAGGTCTGGATTCAGCAGGATGGCCGCGGTCAACTGCTGATCGGTGTCGATGTCGAGGAAGGCGATACCGAGTACGCCAACCTGCTGCTGCGCCCGATGGCCACCAACCTGGTCAGCCTGCAACTGGAGATGGAGCCTGCCGAGGTCGGTGAAGACGACGATCACGTGCACGGTCCGGACTGCGGTCACCACCACTAAGGAAATACCCTATGCTCGCCCTCGGCAAACTGCTTGAGCTGACCCTGACCGATCACGAACCGGCCGAGAAGACCCAAGTGACCCCCAAGGGCGTGCGTTTGCGCTGGTTGGGGGAGGGCGCGCTGGAAGTGCGTCCGGCCGAGAGCGAGGATTGTGGGCTCGACCTGTTGTTGTCGGCCGGCATCCATGGCAACGAGACCGCGCCGATCGAGTTGCTCGAGCGGCTACTGCATGGTGTGGCCAACGGCAAGATCAAGCCGCGTGCCCGGGTGTTGTTCCTGTTCGGCAATCCAGCGGCGATACGCAAGGGCGAGCGCTTCATCGAGCAGGACATCAATCGCCTGTTCAACGGTCGGCATGAGCTTTCCAGTGGTTTCGAGGCGCTGCGCGCCGCGGAACTCGAGCAGTTTGCCCGGGTGTTTTTCAGCAAGCCCGAGCGCACTCGCCTGCATTACGACCTGCACACGGCCATTCGTGGTTCGAAGATCGAGCAGTTCGCCCTGTACCCGTTCAAGGAAGGGCGCAAGCACTCACGGCGCGAGCTGGCGCGCCTGGCGGCCGCCGGCATGGAAGCTGTGCTGCTGCAGAGCAAGTCGTCGATCACCTTCAGCGCCTTTACCTATGAGCAGCTCGACGCCGAAGCCTTCACCCTGGAGTTGGGCAAGGCCCGTCCGTTCGGGCAGAACGAGCAGGTCAACCTCGACAAGCTCGAGACGCGCCTGGTGCAGTTGATCGAGCATACCGAACCTGAGACCGAGCAGAGCCTCGATGGCCTGAAGCTCTTCAGTGTCGCCCGGGAAATCATCAAGCACAGCGACAGCTTCCACCTGCACCTGCCGGCGGATATCGAGAACTTTTCCGAGCTGAGCAAGGGCTATCTGCTGGCCGAGGACCTGGCCGAAACACGTTGGATCGTGGAAGAGGAGGGGGCACGTATCATTTTCCCCAACCCAAAGGTCAGGAACGGTTTGCGGGCAGGGATCCTGATCGTGCCGGATTCCGGGCAGCGCCTGGGATAGGTGTTCAGGGGTAGGTCAGTCTCGGTGGTAGGCCCAGTTCGTGTCGCAAGGCATTTTCGTTGAACGGCGCAGGATTGGTGTCGGTGTCAGGGGTCCTTGGGTCGTCGTCGAAATCGAACAAGGAACCTGGGTTTTCTAGTCCGACAGCCAAGCGTTCGATGTTGTCGTTTACGCTTCCGGTCGCGAAGTTCCAGACGTGACAGAGCTCATGGTAGAGCATCACCAGCGAGGGTGCATCGAGCCTGGAGGCTAGCGGGTTGTAGCCGACTTCGCAGTTCAGGATGCGGTCGCCTCGTGCGCCGTTTCGGATTGTCGGGTCCCCTTGGGCAGGATCAAATCGAGCATAAGCATTGTCCATCGCTGATGTCGGCGTAATGACGACTTTCACCTTGTGCGCCACCAACTGTTCCAGAAGCACCGAG
Source organism: Pseudomonas sp. RW10S2 (assembly GCF_014268985.1). Lineage (NCBI taxonomy): Bacteria > Pseudomonadati > Pseudomonadota > Gammaproteobacteria > Pseudomonadales > Pseudomonadaceae > Pseudomonas > Pseudomonas sp. RW10S2. The sequence continues at coordinate 18,791 of NZ_JABWRO010000074.1, forward strand.
GCACTCGGGCTGGCCCGTAGCATCACCAGTTGGCGCCTGACTTTGTCGGTGTACGCGGGATCACCCTGGATATCGAAGGTTTCGAGGTATTCCGCTGGTAGCTCTGCAGCGTATGCCTCGTAGAGCAGTGGTGCGTTGAAACCCTCCTCGACGAGAATGCTGGTGGCGTTGCCGTAGAGTCGATCGTCCAGTGGCCCTGTTGACAGGCGATTATGTCCGGCGAAGGCCTCGATGGTCGCATTGCCCGCGTTGACCCTGATGACATCGTCGCCAGCGCCAGCATAAAGCGTGCTGTGGGCGGCGGCGCTGTGCAGGGCGTCGTTGCCCTTGCCGCCATCGATTTCCGCTTGCCGGACCCCCTCTACCACGATGTGGTCATCGCCTGCCCCGGCATCAATGAGCACCGAGCCGGCATTCAGGGGCTGGCCGTCAGGAGGCAATTGGCCCTCGATCCGGATGCTGTCGTTGCCATCGCCGGTCTCTATCACGATGCGGCTGTCGAGGGTGGATTCGACAAATACGTTGTCGTCACCGGCGCCGGTGCGGATATGCAGCATCTCTGTTTTTGCCAGTGCCAGCGTATAGCGGGCGCCTTCGATGCGCAGCACGATGCCTTCGGGGCTTGGATGAACCGACAGTTCGGTGTCTGGGGCCAGTGCTTCGATCAGCAGCGTGTGGTCATGGCGACTGATCGCCAGTGGGCCGCTTCTGTATGGCAGTCGTTGTGTCAGCACAAGGCCGGAAGGGGTGTGGATCTTCAGGTCTTCGGGCGCCATGGGCGTCTCCTTTCATGGGGGAGATTGCATTCTGGCGTTGGTTCGGTGGTTCCAGTGGTACTCATGTACCGCCTTAATAATCAGCATGAGAAGGCGGATGAAGGGGATTTAATTTACCGCCTATTCCCTTTTCCCTTCCTCTGGGCGGTAATTGGCTTGTCAGTGACGAAAGCCGCGATTTAGCATCCGCTCATGTCGTTTTTGCCCGTTCGCAACGGAAAAACTGTCCGATTGCCGGTTTCCATCGCATAAACACACTGCACCTCGATTGCAGGACCGATATAATGCGGCCCTTTGCCGTCGTTTCGTCGATCCGACGCGTTAGCCCAAACGGCCGCCGTTTCCGTGGAAGAACCTATGAAAAGCGCAGAAATCCGTGAAGCCTTCCTTCGCTTCTTCGAAGAGCAGGGACATACCCGAGTCGCCTCCAGTTCGCTGATCCCGAACAACGACCCAACCCTGCTGTTCACCAACGCAGGCATGAACCAGTTCAAGGACTGCTTCCTGGGTGCCGAAAAGCGTGCCTACACCCGCGCTGTCAGCAGCCAGAAGTGCGTGCGCGCCGGTGGCAAGCACAACGACCTGGAAAACGTCGGCTACACCGCGCGTCACCACACCTTTTTCGAAATGCTGGGCAACTTCAGCTTCGGTGACTACTTCAAGCGCGACGCGATCACCTTCGCCTGGACCTTCCTGACCTCCGACAAGTGGCTGAACCTGCCCAAGGAAAAGCTCTGGGTCACCGTCTACGCCACCGACGACGAAGCCTACGACATCTGGACCAAGGAAGTCGGCGTGCCGGCCGAGCGCATGGTGCGCATCGGTGACAACAAGGGTGCTCCTTACGCTTCCGACAACTTCTGGACCATGGGCGATACCGGTCCTTGCGGTCCGTGCACCGAGATCTTCTACGACCACGGCGCCGACATCTGGGGTGGCCCGCCCGGCTCGCCGGAAGAAGACGGCGACCGCTACATCGAGATCTGGAACAACGTCTTCATGCAGTTCAATCGCACTGCCGACGGCGTCCTGCACCCGCTGCCCGCCCCGTCGGTGGACACCGGCATGGGCCTTGAGCGCATCAGTGCGGTCATGCAGCACGTGCACTCGAACTACGAGATCGATCTGTTCCAGAGCCTGCTCGACGCCGCGGCCCAGGCCATCGGTTGCCGCAACGAAGAGCAGTCGTCGCTGAAAGTGGTCGCCGACCACATCCGTTCCTGCGGCTTCCTGATCGCCGACGGCGTACTGCCGTCCAATGAAGGCCGTGGCTATGTGCTGCGCCGCATCATTCGCCGCGCCTGCCGCCACGGCAACAAACTTGGTGCCAAGGGCAGCTTCTTCCACAAGGTCGTGGCTGCACTGGTCAACGAGATGGGTGAAGCCTTCCCCGAGCTCAAGAACCAGCAGGCGCACATCGAGCGCGTACTCAAGACCGAGGAAGAACAGTTCGCCAAGACCCTCGAGCAGGGCCTGCGCATCCTCGAGCAGGACCTGTCGCAGCTGCAGGGCAAGGTCGTGCCGGGCGACGTGGTGTTCAAGCTGTACGACACCTACGGCTTCCCCATGGACCTGACTGCCGACATCGCCCGCGAGCGTGAGCTGACCATCGACGAAGCCGGCTTCGAGCGCGAGATGGACGCCCAGCGCGAGCGCGCCCGCTCGGCCAGCGCCTTCGGCATGGACTACAACAGCCTGGTCAAGGTCGATACCGCCACCGATTTCCTCGGGTACAGCACCACCGAAGGCCAGGGCAAGATCATCGCCCTGTACAAGGATGGCCAGTCGGTCGATCAGCTGGGCGAAGGCGAGGAGGGCGTGGTCGTCCTGGATCGCACGCCGTTCTATGCCGAATCTGGCGGTCAGGTCGGTGACAGCGGCTACCTGCAGGTGCAGGCTGGGGCTGCGCGCTTCGACGTGCGCGACACCACCAAGACCGGCGGTGCCTTCCTGCACCACGGCGTGGTCGCCAGCGGCGCGCTGCTGATTGGTGCCCCTGTCGAGGCTCGCGTGGATGCCGACGTGCAGCACGCCACCTCGCTGAACCACTCCGCCACCCACCTGCTGCACGCTGCACTGCGTGAAGTGCTGGGCGAGCACGTCCAGCAGAAGGGCTCGCTGGTCGACAGCCAACGCCTGCGTTTCGACTTCAGCCACTTCGAGGCGGTGACGCCTGCGCAGATCAAGGCCCTGGAAGACATCGTCAACCGCGAAGTGCGCAAGAACTCCGCGGTCGAAACCATCGAGACCGATATCGAGACCGCCAAGCGCAAGGGCGCCATGGCGCTGTTCGGTGAGAAATACGGCGACACCGTGCGTGTGCTGAGCATGGGCGGCGACTTCTCGGTCGAGCTGTGCGGGGGTATTCATGCCAAGCGCACCGGCGATATCAGCCTGTTCAAGATTATCAGTGAAGGTGGCGTAGCCTCCGGTGTGCGTCGTATCGAGGCGATCACCGGTGCTTCGGCGCTGGCCTACCTGAACGCTGCCGAGGAGCAGGTCAAGGAAGCTGCGCAACTGGTCAAGGGTAACCGCGACAACCTGATCGACAAGCTGTCGGCTGTGCTCGAGCGCAACCGTCAGCTGGAGAAGCAGCTCGAACAGCTGCAGGCCAAGGCCGCCAGCGCCGCAGGGGACGATCTCTCCAGTGCGGCCGTTGAGGTCAAGGGTGCCAAGGTGCTTGCCGCTCGCCTGGATGGGCAGGATGGCAAGGCGCTGCTGGCGCTCGTCGATCAGTTGAAGAACAAGCTCGGCCATGCAGTGATCCTGCTGGGCAGCGAGCATGAGGGCAAGGTCGTGCTGGTGGCCGGCGTGACCAAGGACCTCTCCAGCCAACTCAAGGCTGGTGACCTGATGAAACAGGCCGCTGCGGCGGTTGGCGGCAAGGGCGGTGGTCGTCCGGACATGGCCCAGGGTGGCGGCGTCGACGTCGCTGCACTGGATCAGGCCCTGGCACTGGCCGTGCCGTTCGCCGAGCAGGGGCTTTGAGATGACGCGCCCCGTAGTCTTGTTGCGGGGCGCGTCAGGAAGGATTGTTTACTGGGTGCCCTTCGTGGGCTGAGGCACTTTGAAATGGCGTTGATCGTACAGAAATTTGGCGGCACCTCCGTCGGCTCCATCGAGCGGATCGAGCAGGTGGCCGACAAGGTCAAGAAACACCGCGAGGCGGGCGATGACCTGGTGGTTGTGCTGTCGGCCATGAGCGGGGAAACCAACCGCCTGATCGACCTGGCCAAGCAGGTCTCCGATCAGCTGGTTCCGCGTGAACTGGACGTGATCGTGTCGACCGGCGAGCAGGTGACCATCGCGCTGCTGGCCATGGCGCTGATCAAGCGTGGCGTGCCGGCGGTGTCCTACACCGGCAACCAGGTGCGCATCCTGACCGACAGCGCGCACAACAAGGCGCGCATCCTGCAGATCGATGACCAGAAGATCCGCGCCGACCTCAAGGCTGGCACCGTGGTCGTGGTCGCAGGTTTCCAGGGTGTCGACGAGCACGGCAACATCACCACCCTCGGGCGTGGTGGCTCCGACACTACCGGTGTTGCCCTGGCGGCAGCGCTGGGTGCCGACGAGTGCCAGATCTACACCGACGTCGACGGCGTCTATACCACCGATCCACGCGTGGTGCCGCAGGCCCGTCGCCTGGAGAAGATCACCTTTGAAGAGATGCTGGAAATGGCCAGCCTCGGTTCCAAGGTGCTGCAGATCCGTTCGGTGGAGTTCGCCGGCAAGTACAACGTTCCGCTGCGCGTGCTGCACAGCTTCAAGGAGGGTCCGGGTACCCTCATTACCATCGATGAAGAGGAATCCATGGAACAGCCGATCATTTCCGGTATCGCCTTCAACCGTGATGAGGCCAAGCTGACCATTCGCGGCGTGCCGGACACCCCGGGCGTTGCTTTCAAGATCCTCGGCCCGATCAGCGCCGCGAACATCGAAGTGGACATGATCGTGCAGAACGTCTCGCACGATAACACCACCGACTTCACCTTCACCGTGCACCGCAACGAGTACGAGAAGGCTCTGAGCGTGCTGGAGAACACCGCGCGCGAAATCGGTGCCCGTGAAGTGATCGGCGATACCAAGATCGCCAAGGTGTCGATCGTCGGCGTCGGCATGCGCTCCCATGCGGGCGTGGCCAGCCGTATGTTCGAGGCCCTGGCCAAGGAGAGCATCAACATCCAGATGATCTCCACCTCCGAGATCAAGGTGTCGGTGGTGATCGAAGAGAAGTACCTGGAGCTGGCCGTACGCGCGCTGCATACCGCGTTCGAGCTCGATGCGCCTGCTCGACAGAGCGAGTGACGCATTGCCCTGGGGGGCGCGGCTCTGGCCGCGCCCTTCGCGTTTCTGGCGGTCATGCAGGTTACTGTCCTTTCCTGCCTGACCGCCGATAAAGAGGGCTGGGCCTTCGTCCCGAGCTGCCCTCTGTTTCCAACAGACTGTTGTCCCTGAATGAACTGCGTGAGGAGAAAGCTATGTTGATTCTGACTCGTCGGTGCGCCGAGAGCCTGATCATTGGTGATGGTGAGATCACCGTGACGGTCCTGGGTGTCAAAGGCAACCAGGTACGAATCGGTGTGAGTGCCCCTAAGGAAGTGGCTGTTCACCGCGAGGAAATCTACCTGCGGATCAAGAAAGAGAAGGACGAAGAACCAACCCTTTAATTTTTTTGAAGTTTTTTTCAAAAAAGGGTTTGCAAACGGGGAAGGGTCTGGTTAATATACGCCCCGTGTTGCGGTGAGGTGGCCGAGTGGCCGAAGGCGCTCCCCTGCTAAGGGAGTATACCTCATAAGGGTATCGGGGGTTCGAATCCCCCCTTCACCGCCATTCTTCGTGTAGGGCGCTGTAATCGGTCAAAACGCTTAAGTCGTTGAAATTAAACGAAAAAGTACTTGGCAAAACGATTTGGCGAACTATAATGCGCGGCAAGACACGGACTCATAGCTCAGCTGGATAGAGTACTCGGCTACGAACCGAGCGGTCGGAGGTTCGAATCCTCCTGAGTCCGCCATACAATGAGGCGGTTTTCTTTGGAAGACGCATCATTTCACCAGTGGTAATCTGGTCTAAAACTACCATCGACGGACTCATAGCTCAGCTGGATAGAGTACTCGGCTACGAACCGAGCGGTCGGAGGTTCGAATCCTCCTGAGTCCGCCACTTTCTGAAGTGGTTTTGCTTGTCAAGGCAGCTTCAAAAACCAGTGGTAATCTGGTCTAAAACTACCAACCACGGACTCATAGCTCAGCTGGATAGAGTACTCGGCTACGAACCGAGCGGTCGGAGGTTCGAATCCTCCTGAGTCCGCCACACCAAAAAGCCCGCTCCTGTAGCGGGCTTTTTCTTTTCTGCCGTTTCACGGATTTGTCAATGCCACACGGCTAGACTCCGTATGAACACCACTGCACATCGATGTGCTTTTTCGCTGCTGCCTGCCGTCGCACTGTTGGCTTCGAGCGTTGTCACAGCTTTATCGCGCAAACGATTGTTCCGGCCAAAAATTTAAGCGATCTGACAGCTTGAGCAGTGTATGATTGCGCCCGTCAGCCCCGCCGGGGCTTGTGGAATACCACCATGGACTTACCCAGTAGTTACCCCTTAATACGCGTTATCAAGCCAGATCTGACCGATTGATTCTCCCGGCGTGCTCCGCTGCTGGGAGTGGAGTTCGCCTATGACCGAAGTCGAAGTAAAGAAAGTCCAAGAGAGCCTGCAGGATCGCCTCGCCCAGGTGATCGAACTGCTGCAGCGCCAGCGCGTCGTTGAAGACCTGACTCATCGTCAGGAAGGTCAGCACAACGACCTGGTGGAAAACCTCGTCCACCGCCAGAACCTGGTCGAGCTGCAGCGCAAGCTCGATGATCTGCACCCCGCCGACATCGCCTACATCCTCGAAGCCTTGCCCCTGGAAGATCGCCTGACGGTCTGGCAACTGGTGCGCTCGGATCGCGACGGCGACATCCTCCTCGAAGTCTCCGACGCCGTGCGTCAGACGTTGATCGCCGACATGGACGATCACGAGCTGCTGGCTGCGGCCAAGGAAATGGACGCGGACGAACTGGCTGACCTGGCGCCTGAGCTGCCGCGTGACGTCGTCCACGAGCTGATGGAAAGCCTCGATGCCCAGCAGCGCGAACGCGTGCGTTCTGCCCTGAGCTACGACGAGGAGCAGGTCGGTGCACTGATGGACTTCGAGATGGTCACCATCCGCGAAGACGTCAGCCTGGAAGTGGTACTGCGTTACCTGCGTCGGCTCAAGGAGCTGCCGGGGCACACCGACAAGCTGTTCGTGGTCGATTACGACGGCATTCTGAAGGGTGTGCTGCCGATCAAGCGTCTGCTGGTCAACGACCCGGACAAGAAGGTGGCGGAGGTCATGGCGACCGACCCTGTCAGCTTCAAGCCCGAGGAAGATGCCTACGATGCTGCCCAGGCTTTCGAGCGTTACGACTTGGTTTCCGCACCAGTGGTCGACAAGAGCGATCGTCTCATTGGTCGTCTGACCATTGACGAGATGGTCGACCTGATTCGTGAGGAGAGCGAGAGCGAAGTGCTCAACATGGCCGGTCTGCGCGAAGAAGAAGATATCTTCGCCTCGGTCTGGCGCTCGCTGCGCAACCGTTGGGCTTGGCTGGCGATCAACCTGATCACCGCCTTCGTCGCCTCGCGGGTGATCGGCCTGTTCGAAGGTTCGATCGAGAAGCTGGTGGCGTTGGCGGCATTGATGCCCATCGTGGCCGGTATTGGTGGCAACTCGGGTAACCAGACCATCACCATGATCGTGCGCGCCATGGCGTTGGACCAGGTCTCGCCAGGCAATACGCGTCGCCTGATGCGTAAGGAGCTGGCGGTATCCTTGCTCAATGGCTTGATCTGGGGTGGGGTGATCGGGATGGTCGCGTTCCTGCTCTACGGCAGCTGGTCGTTGGGTGTTGTGATGACCGCAGCCATGACCTTGAACCTGCTGTTGGCGGCGTTGATGGGGGTGTTGATCCCCATGACCCTGGCACGCCTCGGGCGCGACCCTGCGATGGGGTCGAGCGTGATGATTACCGCCGTAACCGACAGCGGCGGCTTCTTCATCTTCCTCGGCCTGGCGACACTGTTCCTGCTCTGATGGGCAGTGTGCAGCGCCAGGAAGGGCTGATTTGGCTCAAACGAAAAAAGCCAGCTTGCGCTGGCTTTTTT
>NZ_JABWRO010000075.1:0-26562 GCF_014268985.1 Pseudomonas sp. RW10S2
GGCAAGTCGGGGCGCCGACTTGCCCGCGAAGAATCCACCACCCATCTCAAACCTTGTCGAACGCCTGCCAGCCGCCGCCAAGCGCCTTGTACAGGCCCACCAGCGCCTGCGACACCGCCGCCGAGCTGTCGATCCACTGCTCCTCGCTGGCCAACAGTGCCGACTGCACGGTCAGCACGTTGAGAAAGTCCACCGCCCCTTCCACGTACTGACGCTGCGCCGTTTCCAGGGCAATGCGGTTCTGCCGTACCGCCTCGGCCAGGTGGTCGCGCCGCAACTGGCTGGCGTTGTACAAGCGCAGCACATCGTCGATCTCGTGCCAGGCACCCAGCACCACCTTGCGGTAGTTCAGCGCCGCCTCCTGCTGCTGCGCCTCACGCAACTGGAGCGTGCCTTTCAGGCGGCCGCCTTCGAAGATCGGCAGCGACAACTGCGGCCCGAAGGCGAATCGCCGCGAATCCCAGTTGCCGAAATCAGCCAGCTGCATCGATTGGAAGCCAGCGCTCCCGGACAAGCGGATGCTGGGGTAGAAATCGGCCTTGGCCACGCCAATGCTCGCGGTGGCGGCATGCAGGCGGGCTTCTGCCTGGCGAATGTCCGGGCGGCGCTCGGCCAGCTCCGAGGGCACGCCAATGGCGAACTTCTGCTCCGGTGCCGGCAACGCGCCAGCGTCCAGCAAGGTGCTCTGCAGGCTGCGCGGCGGCTCGGCCGCCAGCAGGCTCAGGGCATTGATCAGGTCATCGCGACGCGCCTGCAAGGTCGGCAGGCGCGCTTCGATCGACGCCACCTGGGCGTTGGCCTGGGCCACGTCGAGGCGAGTGGCGACGCCCTCGGCCTGGCGGTCCTCGGACAGCTTCAGGCTGTGCCGGGCAACCTTCAGGTTATCCTCGGTGACCTGCAGGGTGTGCTGCACCGCGCGCAACTGGATATAGTCACCCGCAGTCTCGGCGAGCAGCGCCAGCAGCACGCCATTGCGGTCATTCTCGGCGACCTCGACGCTGGCGTCGGCGGCCTCGACCTGGCGCCGCACCCGCCCCCAGAAATCCAGCTCCCAACCGGCAACCAGATCGCCCTGCCACAGGTTGAAGGCCGACTTGCCCGCCTTGCCGGACGGGTCGCTCAGCCCTTCGGCGCTGTTGCGCGCGCGGCTGTAGCCGGCGTTGACATCCACCGACGGCAACTCGTCGGCGGCGACGGTACTGCGCAGCGCCCGGCTCTGCAGCAGGCGTGCGCTGGCGATCTGCAGATCGAGGTTGCGCGTCGCGACCTGCTCGATCAGCGCGCTCAGGCGCGGGTCGTGAAAGCTGTCCCACCAGCGCAGTTGCAGCGGCTCTGCCACAGGCTGGCTCGCCGCCTGCTCGCCCTGCAGGGCGTTCCATTGCTGCGGCGCCTGGCTGTCGGGGCGCTGGAAGTCCGGGCCGAGGGTGCAGCCGGCCAACAGCGCGGCGAGCAGCACCGTGGGAGTGGCTGCCGCAATGGCTGGATGAGCTTTCATCGCGCCGTCACCTCTTTGCCAGCCAGGGTGTCGCCCTGGGTATCGATGGTCGCCTCCACCGACATGCCCACGCGAAGACGCTCGAGCAGAGGCTGCCCATCATCGAAGACGATCCTCACCGGAATACGCTGCACCACCTTGGTGAAGTTGCCGGTCGCGTTGTCCGGCTTCACCGCGGCGAAGGTAACGCCGGTGGCCGGCGCGATGCTCTCGACATGCCCGTGCAAGGTTTCGCCGGAGAAAGTGTCGACGCTGATACGCACCGGCTGGCCTGGCTGCACATGGGTCAGTTGGGTTTCCTGGAAGTTGCCGACCACATAGGCCTGTTGCAGCGGCACCACCGACAGCAGCCGCGCCCCCGGATTGACGTAGGCGCCAACACGCAGCGCACGTTCACCGACCATGCCGTCCACCGGCGCAGTGATGCGGGTGTAGGACAGGTCCAGCTCGGCTTTTTCCACGCCGGCTTCGGCCCGCTTGAGCTGGCCATCGGCACTGGCGACCTGGGCCTGGAGGATATCCACCTGCTTGCGCGTGGCAACCAGCGCCGCCTGGGTGTTGGCCAGTCGCGCACGGGCCTGGTCGACCCGGCTGCGGGCCTGCTGGGCGTTTTGCACGGTGCCGGCACCCTGCTCGGCCAGACGGCTGTAGCGCGTCACTTCATGGTCGGCGAAACCAGCCTCGGCCTGCGCGGCCTTCACCGCAGCCTCGGCCTGGGCGATCAGCGCCGCCTGCCGCTCGAGGGTGGCACGGGCATCGATGGCCTGCGCCTTGGCCACCAGCAATTGGGCCTGGGCGGCATCGAGCGCGGCCTGGTAGTCGCGGGCGTCGATGGTCGCCAGCAACTGGCCGGCCTTGACCTGCTGGTTGTCCTCGACCAGCACCTGCTTGATAAAGCCGGCCACCTTCGGCGCGACCACGGTGTAGTCGGCGGTGACGTAGGCGTCGTTGGTGCTCTGGCGGTGGTCGCTGCCGAACATCCAGGGGCCGACGATGGCGGCGAGGACGGCCACGGCGAGAACCGAGCCGATGAAAACTGTCTTGCGTGTTTGCGTCATGTCATTTGTCTCGAACTACAGTGTCAGGCCACCGCACGGGGCGGATAGACCCGGGTAGGCACAAAGGGAATCAGGCAGATCAGGGCCACGGCGATGCAGGCCATCACCAGGTAAAGGTCGGCCGAGGTGAGTACCAGGGCCTGTTCGTGAAGGCGCCTGGCCAGGTTCGCCGCGCCGTCGTCCAGCAGTGGCGCATTGCCCAGGCTGTCGACCAGATGATTGGAATGAAAATGCCGGCGCAGGGTGCCCAGGGCATCGAGCAGGCCGGTAGCGACCACTGCCGCCAGGCCCTTCACGGTGTTGAACCAGGCGGACGCGAACGGGCCTTCCTGCGGGGTCATGCCGTTGGTCGAGAGCATCAGCAGTGGCAGCACCGCCATCGGCTGGCCGAACACCTGCAGCAGGTAGTACGGGTAGAAGTCACCGCGGATCCATTCGCTGGTCAGCAGGCTGCTGCCCACGCACGAGGCCGCCAGCATCGCCAGCCCGCTCGCCAGTACCCAGCGGCAGTCCACCGCGCGGATATTGCACAGCGCTGCGGTGAGCGGCAGCGCGATCAATTGCGGCATGGCCACCAGCATCATCAGCGGGCTGGTCTGCGCTGGGCGATAGCCCTGGATCTGCGCCAGGTACGCCGAGGGGATACTGCCCACCCCCGACAGCACCACCAGCACACCGGCCAGGGTCACCAAGGCGAAGCTCAGGTTGCGCCGCGACAGCATGCGCAACTGGAAGAACGGCAAGGGCTCGGACCATTCGTTGTACATGAACAGCACCAGCAGCAGCAGGCCACCGCCCAGCAGCCAGCAGATCAAGGCCGAATCGAACCAGCCCCAGCGATCGCCCAGCGACAGGCCCAGCACGATGCTGCTGAGGGCCGGCAACCCCAGCAGCACGCCGCGCCAGTCGAACTGCCTGAAGCGCTCCAGGCGCAGCGGATCCTGCGGCAGGCCCCAACCGACGCAGAAGATCGCCAGTGCCGAGGGCAGGATGATCTGCCAGAACGCCCACTGCCAGCCGACATATTCGGTCCACAGGCCCGCCAGGGGCGTGCTGAGGTTCGGCCCGAACGTGGCGGTCAGGGCATAGCAGGCCAGGCCATAGACCTTGATGTTCGGCGGCAGGAAGCGCAGCGCCACGCTCATCAGCATCGGCGGCAATGCTCCCGAGGCGAAACCCTGGAGCACGCGCAGCAGCATCAGGCTGTGCAGGTTGGGGGCGAAAGGCTGGACCAGGCCCAGCACGGCGAACAGGCCAATGGCGGTCATGGTGAAGCGGCGCAGCGAGAAGGTGGTGGCCAGCCAAGGTGCGAAGGCCATGGCCGACACCGACGCAGCCGCATACACCGCCACCAGCCAGGCGCCCTCGTCGGCACCGATGCCCATGGCGCCGCGGATATCGGCCAGCGAAATCTTCGTCACCGCCTCGTTGAGGCCTGCGCAGAGCACCGCCAGCAGCACACCGAACAACCCCACCACCACGCGCAGGCCGAAGGGCGTCTGCGCGGGCGCGGCCGCCACGGGGGCGGCGGCGATCGCAGCGGCGGGCGCGGTCAGGGAACTCATTTTCGACATCTCCAGCAACATTTTTCAGCTGTGGGAAGTCTAGGGGTGGGGAATGCTTACGAAAACTGACTTGTCGGCAGGTTTATATTGCGCCAGACGCAATCCGCTTTCGGTGGTGGCCTCAAGGCTCGGTCCCGCAACACGCCTTCAGCGTGCGCCGCAGCCACCGATGCGCCGGGTCATTGTCAAACCGTGGATGCCAGGCCTGCATCACCCGCACCTTCTCCAACTCCACCGGAATCTCGAAGGAGCGCAGCGGCAGCCCGAACTTCAGCACATTGCCGAGGATATTCGCCGGCATCGGCAGGATCAGGTCCGAATTCGGCAGGGAGAACATCGCCGAGTGGAAGCTCGGGGTGATCAGCGAAACCCGCCGCTGCAGTTTGTAGTTGCCCAGCTCCACGTCGATCGGCCCGTTGGCCCGCCCGCGCCGCGACACGCTGATCTGTGGATAGCGGACAAAGCGCTCGGGGGTGATCGGTGCGTCGAAGATCGGATGGTCGTCCCGCGCCAGGCCCACGAAGTGCGTATCGAACAGATGCTGCACCTTGATCTCCGGCCCCAGTTCGATACTCGAGCTCACCACCAGATCGATCTGCCCGTGGCGCAGCACGAGGTCGTCATCGCCATGGGCTTCTGGCACGAAACGCAGCACCGTACGCGGTGCCTGGGCCAGCATCATGTGCAGCAGGCGCGCGCCATACAGGGCGACGAACAGGTCGTTGGTGCGGATGTTGAAAGCGCGCTCCAGGTTCGGCAGGTCGACGTCCTCGCCGCTGTTGAACACCAGCCCGGCCTGCTCCACCAGCGCCCGCACCTGGTCACGCAGGGCCAGCGCGCGGGGTGTCGGCACCAGGCCACGGCCGGCCCGCACCAGGATCGGATCGCCCAGCGCGTCGCGGATTCGCCCCAGTGTGCGGCTCATCGCCGCCGGGCTCAGGTTCATGCGCTGCGCAGCGCCCACCACACTGCCCTCGTCGAGCAGGGCATCGAGGGCGACAAGCAGGTTCATGTCCGGGAGTTGCATGGCCGTTTTCCGTGGCAAGTGTGGGAAACGCGATGGTAGCAGGTCGCACGATTGCGTCTGGTGCAATGACGCCGTGCGTGGGGTGCTATTTATCCGGGTTGGGGGAAGGTTCGAGAATGGTGTCGATCTTTTCGCGGGCAACCCCGCGAAAAGATCGACACCGCTCACCCGCCCTGACACAAGGCCCCGCCAATGCCCATCCTCATCGCCATCGACGCCTCCCCCGCCAGCGCCCCTCTGATCGACCTCGCCCGCCGCTACTGCCGCCCCGGCGAACATCCATTGCAGGTACTGCTGGCCATCGACCCGACCTTCGCCGTGCACGAGCGCCCGGCGTCCTATACCGAGCAGGAACTGGAGGAATACCCCGCCGCCTGCGAGGAGCAGCAACTGGCCGAACGCGCCCTGCAGCAAGCGGTGGCCACGCTGCGTGAAGCGGGTTTCCAATGCCAGGGTTGCATGATCGCCGCGCAACCGGTCGAGGCCATCGTCGACAAGACCCGGGAACTCGGCTGCGAGCTGATCATCATGGGCCACCGGCACCTGTCGCGCCTCGGCAGGCTGCTAGACCCGTCGATCAGCAGCAAGGTGATCGACCGGGTACAGGTGCCAGTACTGGTCTGCCCGGCAGGCGAGTAACCTTCACGCCCCGCCTGGCTTGACCACCACCGTGCAGGTCGTGCCCGCCGCCAGCAGATACCCTTCGGGCACCTCATCGATATGAATCCGCACCGGCACCCGCTGCGCCAGGCGCACCCAGTTGAAGGTCGGGTTCACATCGGCGATCAGCTCGCGGCTCTGCGGGTTGTCGCGGTCGTAGATACCACGGGCGATGCTCTCGACATGCCCCTTGAGCAACTCGCCGCTCATCATCTGCAGCTCGGCCTGGTCCCCCACCTTCACATGCGGCAGCTTGGTCTCCTCGAAGAAGCCGTACACCCAGAACGAATGCTCGTCCACCACCGCCATCACCGCCTCGCCGGTGCGGGCGTAATCGCCCTTGTGGATGTTCAGGTTGGTGACGTAGCCGTCGACCGTGGCGACGATCTCGGTGCGCTTGAGGTTCAGCTCGGCCGCCGCCAACTGTGCCTGGGCCTGCTGATAGTCGGCCAGGGCGGCGTTTGCGATATTGCTGGCGTCGTCACGGTTTTCCTTGGAGATGACCAGGTTGTCCAGGTCGGCACGGCGCCGCGCGTTGACCTTGCGCATCTCCCAGGTGGACTTGCGCGAAGCGACCAGCGCCCGGGCCTGCTCCACTGCCAGGCGATAGTGCTCGGGGTCGATGCGGATCAGCACATCGCCCTTCTTCACCTGCTGGTTGTCACGCACCGGCACGTCCACCACATAGCCCGGCACATCGGCGGCGACGTTGATGATGTCGGCGCGCACACGCCCGTCGCGGGTCCAGGGCGTGGTCATGTAGTGCAGCCACAACTGGCGGCCGATCACCACGGCAGCGGTCAGCACCAGCAGGGTGGCGAGGAGGCTGAAGAACTTTTTCATCGAAGGTTTCTCACCAGTAGACAGACAGCGCCAGTGCGCCGAACAGGCAGACGAACAGGGACAGGCGCAACAGCGCCGGGTGCCAGAAGAAGCGATAGCCGTCGTGGCTGGCGATGAAGCGGTCCAGGCCCCAGGCCAGGCCCGCAGCGAACAGGAACATCAGGGTCATGGTGGGCATGTATACGCCATGGAAGGCGATCTCACGGGGCATGGTGCAATCCTTTGGCCGGGGCCAGGGGTGACTGGGGGTCGAGCAGCGAGGTGCGGATGAAGTGCAGGTAGCTCTGCGCACGGCGCAGCACCGACGTGTCGAAGTGCCGGGCGAAGGGTTCGTCGGTGGCCTGCACGCGGCTGATGGCGTGGTCGACCGCCACCAGCGCGCGCTCGTGGTTGCTGGCGTTGGGCTGCAGGAACAGCCGCGCCAGGGCTCGCCCCATCACCCGGATCGCCTGGCGCCAGGGCTGCGACTCGGCGTAGGCCGGGTGCACCGGGGCATTGGCCTGCTCCTTGCGCAGTTCGATGACAGCGTGGCCGACTTCCGATACCACGAACATCCAGCCCATCAGCTCGGCCTGCACCTGCGGCTTGCCGGCCGCCAGGCCATAGGCCTGGTGCAGCAGGTCGCGGGTGCGGCTCTCGAACGCCGAGCCCAGGCCACGCAGGCGCCCACCGATGGCGAACAGCACCTGTTCGCGCAGGTCCTGCTCCAGGCGGCTCCATAGCCAGCGGCTGTTCGGCGGCAGGATGATCGCCCCGGCCGCAGCGCAGACCAGCATGCCGATGATCATGCCGATGTAGTCGTTGATGAAGGCGTACGGGTCATAGACCGTAAGGTTGTTGGGCACCGAGCCGATGGCGAAGAACACCAGCAAGCCCACGCCATAACCGGCATAGGCCGGGCGCGACGAGAGAAAGGCACCGAGCACGAACACCGGCGCCAGCACCATGCACAGCAAGGCGAAACCGTCGATCCAGGGGAACACGAAGAAGGTTTCGAAGAAGCCGATGAACGCCCCGAGCAGGGTGCCGCACGCCATCTGGAACGACATGCGCCTGGGGTTGGGCGAGGCTGCCGAAAGTCCGGCGGTGACCGTGGCGATCAAGGTCATCATGGCGCCGCTGGGCCAGTCGCTGAGCAGCCAGTAGCTGCCCAGCAGCAACAGCACCGCTGCACCACGCACCCCGGCGGCCAACGACACCAGCCAACTGGTCTGAGCCACATAGGGCTCGTCCCACTGCTCGCGTTCGTGGTTGTGCACGGCCAGTGATGCGTGGGTCTGGGCGTAGCTGTAGAGGTCGTCGACCAGGCGGTAGAGCAGCTCGTAGGTGGTGTGGAAGTCCAGCAGGTCGGCGTCGCTGGGGTCGGTCTCCAGGTACGCCGAACGCAGCCCGCGCACCTGGGCCTGCAGGCCGTCCTTGTAGGCCGCCAGCTCCAGGGTCAGGCGTAGTGCATCGGCATCGGTCAGGGCTCGCCCGACGTAAGGCTCGAGCAGCTGCGCCAGGGTTTGCAGGCCCGGTTCGATGGCGCCGACGATCTGCGCCGGGCCGCGTGCGCGCAGGCGTTCGAGCAAACGGTGCAGGGCGTTGAAACGGGTGGTGATGGCCATGAACTCGCTGTTCATGCGCACCAGGCGGCCAGAGCGCCTGCGCATGTGCGGGTCTTCGAAGGCGGTGACGTTGCGCAAGCTCTCCAGCCCCACCGCCTCGGCGATGAAACGCACGTTGCTGGACTCGAACAGCGCAGGCTGGCTGTTGCCGCGCAGGGCCTCGACCACCACCCCGGCAAACACGCCGAAGCGCTGGTACAAGGCATTGCGCATGGCGGCGCTGGCCGATTGCGGCAGGATCGCGGCACTGACCAGGGTCGAGACGAGAATCCCCAGGGAAATCTCCAGCACCCGCCAGACGGCGGCCATGAACGCCTGGTCGGGGTGCTGGAGCACCGGCAGGCCGATCATCGCCGCGGTATAACCGGCCAGCACGAAGCCATAGGCGCGGAAGGTGCGGTAGCGCATGGCCCCTGCCGAGCACAGGCCGACCCACAGCGCCAGGCTGGGCAGGAACAGCTCGGTGTTCTGCGGGAAGATCGCGATCAGCGCGACCATCATCGCCGAGCCGGCCAGGGTGCCGAGCATGCGGTAGAAACTCTTGGCGAACACATGCCCGCTCTGCGGCTGCATGACGATGAACACGGTGATCATCGCCGTGCGCGGCTGCGGCAGCTCCAGGCGCATGGCCAGCCAGAGGGTGAGGAACGCCGCAGCGAGTACCTTGAAGATGTAGACCCAGGTCACCCCGTCGGTGCGCGCCCAGGCAAAGAAGCCCCGGCGCCACTCCAGGCTGGACAGCCAGCGCATCATTGCCCGTGCCCCGAGGCAATCAGGGCCGGCGCTTTCGGCGCGGCCTGGTGCGCCTCATCCGGCAGGTCGCTACCCGCGTCGAGGCCACCGCCCAGCGCCGTGACCAGCTCGGCATGCACACTCAAGCGCGCAGCCTGGACCTGCTGCTGGATCCGCTGCTGGCGAAACAGCAGGGTCTGCGCATTGAGCACGTTCAGGTAGTCGGTCAGCCCGCGCTGGAAGGCAACCGTGGCGATGTCGTAGGTCTTCTGCGCAGCGGCGACGGATTCGGCGGCGAAGTGCGCCTGCTGCGCCATCGACTCGCGACGGATCAACTGGTCGGAGATGCCCTTCAACGCCCCGACCACTGTTTCGTTGTAATGCGCAACGGCCATGTCGTAGCCAGCAGAAGCCGCGCCCAACTGCGCGCGCAGCCGCCCGCCATCGAAGATCGGCAAGCTGATGGCAGGCCCGACGTTGTAGTTGAACTTGCGCCCGGTGAGAAACTCCAGCGGCCCGCCACCGGTGGCCATGAAACCAAGGCCGCCGACCAGGTCGACGTTGGGGAAGAAGCCTGCGTGGGCGACCTCGATGCCACGAGCCTGGGCTGCCACCTGCCAGCGGCTGGCGACCACGTCGGGGCGCTGGCCGACCAGCTCGGCAGGCAATGCCGAGGGCAAGGACAGCGGCGCCGCCAGGGTCAGCGTCGGGCGTTGCAGGCTGGCACCCTCGCCCGGTCCCCTGCCGGCCAGTGCCGCCAATTGGTTGCGCGTCAGGGCGATTTCTTCGTCGAGGCTGTCGATCTGCCGATGGGTTTCCGGCAACGGCGCTTCGGCCTGGCTGACGTCCAGATGGGTGCCGATCCCGGCCTCGAGACGCCGCCTGGCCAGCGCGAGGATCTGCTCCTGCTGCTCCAGCTCGGCCTTGACGATGTCGCGCTGGGCGAAATGCAGGCTCAGCTGGATGTAGGTGCGCACCACGTTGTTGTGCAATTCGAGCTGGGCCTGGCGGGCTTCGGCGGCACGCATGTGCGCCTGGTCCAGCGCCTGCTCACTGGCGTTGCGTTCACGGCCCCACAGGTCGAGGGCGTAGCTCAGGCCGATGG
Organism: Pseudomonas sp. RW10S2; assembly: GCF_014268985.1. Classification (NCBI taxonomy): domain Bacteria; kingdom Pseudomonadati; phylum Pseudomonadota; class Gammaproteobacteria; order Pseudomonadales; family Pseudomonadaceae; genus Pseudomonas; species Pseudomonas sp. RW10S2. The sequence continues at coordinate 10,093 of NZ_JABWRO010000075.1, forward strand.
CGGCGTTGTTGTCCCAGGTGTTGGCGCCGGACAGGGCGCCGGGGCCGTAGAACTGATCCTCCGGCCAGTTGTGCCGCTTGAGGGTCGCCTCGCCGTTGGCCTGAAGGTGTTCCGCCGACTCGACCACACCGGCCATGGCCCTGGCCTGGCGCACCCGCGCCGCGGCCATGGCCAGGCTCGGGCTACCGGCAACTGCGAGGTCCATCCAGCGGTCCAGCTGGGGATCACCATAGGCGCGCCACCATTGCTGCGCGGGCCAATGGGCGTCGCGCTCGGCTTCGCGGATGGCAGGGTCGGTGGCGAGTTGGTTGGCTTGCAGCGTCTTGCTTTGCGGGGCAATGCCCCAGGTTCCGATACAGCCGCTCAAGGACAGGCTTAGGGCACAGGCACTGAGCGCTCGAAGCGCTCCGATGTTGCGACGCGGCACAGCTGCGATTTCCCGAGGAAGAGGTGAAGGGGCCGGGCAATTCTAGGGGCGGGTTTCATTGGCGATAAGCGCATATTCCTGCGAATCTTTGTTACCAAAACAGCGATAATCCGGCTTTGGTCGGACGTGCTTTTTCATTACTTCATGTCACAATTTTGTCCTCTAGATCGAGAGTGACCCATGGACACCCTGCAAAACATGCGTGCTTTCAGTTGTGTAGCCCAGCTCGGCAGCTTCACCGCCGCCGCTGCGCAGCTGGATACGACCACCGCCAACGTGTCGCGGGCGGTCTCCAACCTGGAAGCCCATCTGCAAACCCGCCTGCTCAATCGCACCACACGGCGCATCGCCCTGACCGAAGCGGGCAAGCGCTACCTGATGCGCTGCGAACAGATCCTGACCTTCGTCGAGGAAGCCGAAGCCGAGGCCAGCGATGCCCACGCCCGCCCCGCCGGGCAGCTCAAAGTGCATTCGATGACCGGTGTCGGCCAGCATTTCGTGGTCGATGCCATCGCTCGCTACCGCCAGACGCACCCAGACGTCACGTTCGACCTGACCATGGCCAACCGTGTGCCCGACCTGCTCGACGAGGGCTACGATGTGTCCATCGTGCTGGCCAGCGAGCTGCCTGACTCAGGGTTCGTCTCCCAGCGCCTGGGGATCACCTACAGCATCGTCTGCGCCTCCCCCGACTACATTGCTCGCCACGGCATCGCCCACAAGCCCGCCGACCTGCTCAAGCACCAGTGCCTGCGCATGGTCAGCCCGGTGATTCCGCTGGAAAAATGGCTGTTCGACGGTCCGGAAGGCCAGGAGATGGTCAACATCACCAGCTCGCCGTTCCAGGTGAACTCCGCCGACGCGATGAAGACCGCGATCCGCAGTGGCATGGGGGTGGGCGTGCTGCCGATCTACTCCGCCATCGACGGCCTGCGCGACGGCAGCCTGGTGCGGGTGATGCCCGACTATCGCCTGCAGGAGCTGAACCTGTACGCGATCTACCCGTCGCGCCAGTACCTGGATGCCAAGATCAAGACCTGGGTCGAATACCTGCGCAACTCGCTGCCGGAGATCCTGGCAGCGCACGAAGCAGACCTGAAGACCCATGAATTGCTGATCGCCACCTGAAAAAGCTGCTGCATTGCAGGTGGCGACAATGGTAGGTTGCTAACCAATCGTTGATTCGCGGCGGCCTTTTCGCAGGCCGCCATCGTCCCACCGCCTTGCAGAGAAGTAGCCCGATGAAAAAGACCGTCCTGGCCTTCAGCCGTATCACCCCGGCCATGGCCGAGCGCCTGCAGCACGACTTCAACGTGATCCTGCCCAATCCCAAGCTGGGCGACATCAATGCCCAGTTCAACGAAGCGCTGCCTGAGGCTCACGGCCTGATCGGCGTCGGCCGCAAGCTCGGCCGCGCGCAGCTCGAAGGTGCCGGCAAGCTGGAGGTGGTGTCGAGCGTGTCGGTCGGCTACGACAACTACGACCTGGACTACTTCAACGAGCGCGGCATCGCCCTGACCAACACCCCCGACGTGCTCACCGAAAGCACCGCCGACCTGGGCTTTTCGCTGATCATGGGCTGTGCCCGCCGTACCGCCGAGCTGGACGCCTGGACCAAGGCCGGCAATTGGCAGGCGACCGTAGGCCCGGCGCATTTCGGCAGCGATGTGCACGGCAAGACCCTGGGCATCGTCGGCATGGGCAACATCGGCGCCGCCGTGGCTCGCCGTGGCCGCCTGGGCTTCAACATGTCGATCCTGTATGCCGGCAACAGCCGCAAGAGCGCGCTGGAGCAGGAACTGGGCGCGCAGTTCCGCAGCCTGGAGCAGTTGCTGGCCGAGTCCGATTTCGTCTGCATCGTGGTGCCGTTGTCCGATGCCACCCGCAAGCTGATCGGCGCCCGTGAGCTGAAGCTGATGAAGCCGAGCGCCTTCCTGATCAACATCGCCCGCGGGCCGGTGGTGGACGAGGCGGCGCTGGTCGAGGCGCTGCAAGCCGGCACCATTCGCGGTGCCGGACTGGATGTGTACGAGAAGGAGCCGCTGGCCGATTCGCCGCTGTTCAAGCTGCCCAACGCCCTGACCCTGCCGCACATCGGCTCGGCGACTGCCGAGACCCGCGAAGCCATGGCCAACCGGGCGATGGAGAACCTGCGCGCAGCGCTGCTGGGCGAGCGACCACGGGACCTGGTGAATCCGCAGGTGTGGAAGGGCTGAACCTGGCCGCTGACTGTACCGGCCTCTTCGCGGGCAAGCCCGCTCCCACAACAGCCCACATAGCTTGAATATGGTGGTGTTACCTGTGGGCGGGCTTGCCCGCGAAGAGACCTGCACCAATCCAACAGGCTCAACGCGGCTGGCGCCGCCGTCCCAGCACCTTGCGCACCACATACCGCGGCCGGTGCTTGGTCTCCTGGTAGATACGCCCCACATACTCCCCCAGGATCCCGATACCGATCAGTTGCACGCCCCCCAGGAACAGGATCGCCGACAGCAGCGACGGATACCCCGGCAGGTCGATCCCCCACAGCACCTTCTGCACGATCAGGTACACCGCGAACACCAGCGCGAACAGCGACACCCCCGCGCCGATGTAGGTCCACAAGCGCAAAGGCACGGTGCTGAACGAGGTGATGCCATCCAGCGCCAGGTTCCATAGCCGCCACAGCCCGAACTTGCTCTCCCCCGCCACCCGCGGCGGGCGGTCGTACTCGATGATCTCGGTGCGAAATCCCACCCACGACAACACGCCCTTCATGAACAACTGTTGCTCCGGCAACTGGCGGATCGCGGCGACCACCTTGCGGTCGAGCAGGCGAAAATCACCGACGTTCTCTTCGATATGGGTGGAGGCGATGCGGTTGTGCAGCCGGTAGTACAGGCGCGCGCTCCAGCGCTTGAGCGGGGTGTCGGCATCGCGGCTGCGGCGCTTGGCCAGGACCACGTCGGCGCCTTGCTGCCAGCGCTCGACCATCTGTGCGATCAGCTCGATGGGGTCCTGCAGGTCGACATCGATCGGCACCATGGCATCGCCATCGGCATATTCGAGCCCGGCGAACAGCGCCGACTCCTTGCCGAAATTGCGCGAGAAGTTGATCACCGTGACCCATTCATCACGCAGCGCAAGTTCGGCGCAGATCGCCTCGGTCTCGTCGCTGCTGCCGTCATTGACGAACAGGATCTCCACCGTCATGCCCTGCAGCGACGGCTCGGCGCGCACGGTGCGGTAGAAGTGCTCGAGGGTGTCCTGCTCGTTGTACACCGGCACGATGAGGGTGATGTTCATGGCGTCCTCCGTCTGAAGACCACAGTGCGCGAGTAGCTGTAACCCACTACCAGGCTGACCGTGGAAAAGGTCACGAGGGTCAGCCAGGGTGACAGGCGTGCCCAGTCGGAAAGCGCTCCCAGTGCCACGCTCACTATCCCCATGCCCAGCAGGAACAGCAAGTAGCGCCGTTTGCTGGGCCTGGCCGCGAAGGTGTAGCGGGCATTGACGTAGTACGACAGGCTGGCCGCCACGGCGAACGCCAGCAGGTTGCTTGGCGCCTGGCGCAACCCCAGCAGCAGGTGCAGCAGAAAGAACACCGACCAGTGCGCCAGGGTATTGCCCAACCCGACCAGCACATAGCGCCGCATCTGGCCGAACAGGCCGCCCGCACCGCTGCTCACGGCAACGTCCAGGGCCTGGGCTGCGGCTTGGTCACCACATAACCCTGGTCGCCGACGAGGTAGATGCTGTACAGGCGGTTGTCCACCACTGGTGTGTCGCCGCGGGCCAGCAGATCATCGGCGCGCCAGGCCGGCGCCGGGCTCTGGTTGGCGGAGCTGTTGATATAGAACTGGCCGATACCGACGCGCGCCATCATCTCCGGCAAGAGTACGAAGTCCGAACTGCGGATGAACTTGAGCAGCGGCGCCCGGGCCTGCGCGCCAGAGGCTGCAGGCAACCAGCCGTCGGCCTGGTTGCGTTCGAGCAGGTAGAAGGCGCGGGCCTTGTCCAGCGCCGGGTGGCTGAGGATGTCCTGACCGATGTACTGGCCGATCGCAGCGAACTGCGCCTTCTGCGCCTCCAGCAGGCGGCCATGGGCGTAGGCCAGCGACAGCATCGACAGCAGCGGCAGGCAGAGAATCAGCGCACGGTCGGGCGCACGGTTGCCCAGCCCGCGCCTGGCCAGGTAGAGCAGCAGCACCAGTACGCAGGCAAAGCCCATCAGGGTGCGCGCGCCATGAATGAAATAGTCGAATGCCAGCATCACGCCGCTGGTCATCACCAGCAGCACCAGCACCGCCAGCAGCAGGCCGCCGCCGCGCACGAGCAGGCCCGGCAGGCCGTGGTCCCGATGGATACCCCGGGCATCGCGCCACAGGCCAACGCCGGCCAGCAGCGCCAGCCCAACCGCCAGGACTCGATTGCCGGGCGTCAGCAGCAGGGCGACCTGTTCGAACGCAGTGCCCAGGCGCTGTATCACTTCGCCCGGCAGCGCAGTGTCCACCGCCAGCATGGTCAAACGCTGCTCGGACATCCAGGGCATCGCCACCAACAGGTACACCAGCCCGCCCAACAGCATCTGCACCACACGCAGGGTCACCGCTTTGCCCACCCTGGCCAGCCGATCGCCCCGCAACAGGCCGCGCACCGCGTCGATGCAACACAAGCCGATGAATACATTCAGCGTCACCTGGTAGAAACCCAGGCCGCAGGCAATCAATACGGTGCCAGCGAACAACCGGCGTGAATCGAGGCTTACCGCCAGGATCATCGCCGCCAACCCCAGTGCCATGGCGGGCCCGTCGTACTGGTACGACAGGTTCTGCAGGAAGAACGGGCTGTACCACAGCGGCAACACCACCAGCAGGTCGGTCGGGCGCGGCTGTCCGAAGTAATGGATGGCCAGGCGCGCCAGGGCATAGGCCGCCACCGGCAGGCTCAACAGCAGCGGCAAGGGAAACAGGTTGATCGCCCCACCCGCGAAGCTCAGCCCGGCATGCAGCCACTGGGTGAACAGGCGCCCTTCGGCGATCCAGTTACCCGTGGCGGTCTGCGCGCGCCAGACATCGTCGAGGTACATCGAGTCGGCAAGAATCAGCGGCAGCACATGCAGGCCAAGCGCGAGCAGGCAGAGCATGTGCGCCTGGCGCGGTGTCAGGGGGCGGTTCCACGGCTGGGCTGTCGACATGGCCTACCTTGCAGGATCAAGGGATTTGGCCAAGTGTAGACAGCGCAGCGCCGGCATCTTCTGCATCGGTGTCGGGAACAGGCCTCACTTCATGGCCAGCGTTGCCTGCGCAGCCTTGGCAACCCGGGGCTTGCGAAACACCAGCACGTTACCGGCCATCACCGCGACCAGCCCCAGTAATGCCGGTGCGGTCCACTGATAGCCTTCGGCGAATGCCGACACGTTCAGCGCCACCAGCGGGAACAGCACCGTGCAATACGCCGCCCGCTCCGGACCCATGCGCCCGACGAGGGTAAGGTAGGCGGTGAAGCCAATCACTGAACCTGGGATCACCAGGTACAGCAGCGAACCGATATAGCGTGTGTTCCACTCCATGGCGAAGGGCACGCCTGTGACCAGGCAATACAACCCCAGCAGGCTCGCCCCATACACCATCCCCCAGGCGTTGGTGGTCATCGGCTTGAGGCCCGCCTTCTGTTGCAGGCTGGAAAGCATGTTGCCGGCCGAGAAGCACAGGGTGCCCAGCAACGCCAGGCCCAGGCCGACCAGGGTTTCGCGGCTGGCGGCGTGCCCTGACAGCTCCGGCCAGAACAGCAGGCCCAACCCCAGCAAGCCCAAGGCGCCGCCACCCAGCACGTTGGCGGCGATCTTCTGGCCGAAGAAGATCCGCGCGTTGAGCGCGTTCCACAGGGTTGCGGTGGAGAACACCACGGCGATCAGGCCGCTGGCGATCCACTGGCTGGCGGTGAGGAAGCACATGAAATTGACGCAGAACAGGCACAGCCCCTGGGCCAGGCAGATCAGGTGCCCGCGCCGATTCATCGGTTGCAGGCGACGGGTCAGCAGCAGGACCGCGAACAGGATCAGCCCGGCCAGGGCGAAGCGGTAGACGATCGATACCGGGATCTCGACCACGCCCAATTGCAGTTTCAAGGCGATCCAGGTGGTGCCCCAGATCAGGACGGTGAGCAGGTAGAGCGACAGGTTCATGGGCTGGATCCTTGGGGCTTGGCGGTGGTCTGCGGGAGCGGCGGTGGGCTCACGAAGTCTGTCCCCCTCGCCCCGCCTCGCGCTTGCACAAACTTGCGCTTTTCCGTCGGCAACCACTCCCATTGCGCTCGCCTCGCAGTACGATAGCCCTCCAGAGGAATCGCCCATGCCGCCACTTCATCAGCTGCAAGTCTTCAACGCCATGCACAGCTCGCCCAACGCCCGCCTGGAAGCCAGCGCGCAAATGGGTGAGGGCCTGGCAGCAGCCCTGTGGCGCAACCGTGACGATGCGCGTGACTACCTCGCCCCCAGCCACCACACCCTGTCGTGCTACATCGCCGACGGCACCGGCACCTTCCGCCGCCAGCGCCCGGGCGACAAGGGCGCGCCCAACAAACTGTGCATCATGCCGGCCGGCCACGAGTCCAATTGGGTGGTCAACGGTGCTATCCGCCTGGCGCACCTGTACATCAGCGAAGAACAGTTCGCCTTGGGCTGCATTCGCCTGCTCGACCGCGAGCCACGGGAAATGCAGCTGCACGAAGCCACCTTCCTCGACGACCCACAGCAGGCCCTGCGCTTTCACCAACTGATCGGGCTTGACTGGAACGAACCTGCCGAGCGCCTGCTGGCCAGCAGCCTGGCGCACGCCATCATCGACCATGCCGTGCTGGGCCAGGCCGGGCTGCGACAGGGCCTGCGGCTCAAAGGCGGCCTGGCACCGCACCAGCGTAGGCACTTGGTGGACTACATCGAGGCCAATCTCGACCAGCCGCTTTCACTGAACGAACTGGCGCTGCGCTGCAATCTGTCCGAATACCACTTCGCCCGGATGTTCCGCGCAAGCTTCGGCCTGCCGCCGCACCAGTACCTGCTGGCGCGCCGGCTGCACCAGGCGTGCCGGTTGCTGCGCCAGGGCGACCTGCCGCTGGGGCAGATGGCATTGCTGTGCGGGTTTGCCAGTGCCAGCCATTTCAGCAACCGCTTCAGGCAGGCGATGGGCGCCACGCCCGGCGAATATCGCGCTGCGTTGGGCAGAATAGAACTTGCGAGCCGATAAACCTTCGCCTGGGTACCTGATAATTCTGCTAGTTGTGGGCTCCTGATCAATTGCTTAGCTTCAGCAGGCACCTATCGTCCTTCACTGAATCTATCGCTCAGGGGTGGAACATGGACAAGATCACAAAACTACCCGACGCCTCTTATGGTTCAACTGCGCCGGATAGATCGGCGGAACCTCACTTTAACCTGAAGTGGTTTGGCTTCGAGAGCGAACATACGTACGAGACCTCGAATGCCAAGATTGATTATGAGTTCAACGAAGGCTTCACTCAGATCATCGCGTATATGGATCCCCCGATTGATCGAGTCGTTCTGAATGTTCCTAATGGAACCAAAGACGGGAGTTACCCTTTTGTCACCAGGGATGAACATCAAGGTGGGAAAGTCGGCATCATCCCCGGAATCATCCTGGGAGGAACCAATATCGGTTCAGTAAAAGGTGTTGTCGATCTGAACAACATCAACGAAAGGTGCATCGTCAGCTTCTCTGGAACGGCAGGCGGTTTCAACCTCAAAAAAGGGTATTTCAATTTCCCTTACCCGCGTAAACCACGTTGATGGCTGAATATATTGAAAGCACTCTACTTCGCCATTGAAGTAGAGTGCTGCTGACCTGCCTCAGAACTCCAACGTACTCGACACACTCACCTGCCGTGCATCGCCGATGGCCACGAAGTACCGGTTCACCGCCGAGCTGTAGTACACCTTGTCGAACAGGTTCTTCACGTTCAGCTGCAAACGCACCTTGTGCGCATCCAGCTTGGTCTCGTAGCTGGCGAAGGCATCGGCGACGGTGTAGGCCGGCAGGTCGAAATCGTTGGCCGGGTTACCTGCCCGCTCACCGATATAGCGTGCACCCGCTCCCAGGCGCAGACGATCACCGCCGAACAGGCTGCCGTAGTCGTACACCGCTGACAGCGAGCCAGTATGGCGCGCCACGTTCTGCAGACGATTGCCCTTGAGGTCCGGGTCCTTGGTCACTTCGGCGTCGGTGAAGGCATAGCTGCCGATCAGGCTCCAGCGTTCGCTGAGCTGGCCGCTCAGGTCCAGTTCGACGCCACGCGAGCTGACTTCGCCGGCATTGCTGTACAGGGTTTCGCCGGTGCGGGTGTCGAAGTTGGCCACCAGCACATTGCGCTTGGTGATGTCGAACAGAGCCAGGGTGCCGGTGATCTGCCCGGGAATGTCGAGCTTGGCCCCCAGCTCCCAGGCCTTGCCCTCCTCAGGAGCGATGGAAGAGTCGAGCACCAGGCCACCGGTCAGTGGGGCGATGCTGGAGTTGGGCTTGAACGACTCGCTGTAGCTGCCATAGAACGACAACTGCTCATCGACCTTGTAGACCAGCCCGGCATGCGGGGTCCAGGCGCGGTCGCTGGTATCGGTGTTGGTGGTGAACGGCCGGCCGCGACCGGCGAGCTGGTCGTACTGTTGCAGGCGCACACCGGCCACGGCGATCCAGTGCTCGTCCAGGTGCACGGCGTCCTGGAAGAACAGCGAGTCGGTGCGCAGCTTGTCGGTCTGGTCGCTGTCGCTGGCACGCACGGTGCTGCCTTCAGGCTCCTGCCCGTAGACCGGGTTGAGGTAGCTGAAGGTCGAGCGGCTGGCCTGGCGGATCAGGTCTGCGCGGTAGACCTTGCGGTCTTCATGGTCGAAGCCCAGCAACAGGTCATGCTGCATCCCGCCCAGTTGCACATTGCCGTTCAGGCTCAGGGTGGCGAACTGGTCGCGGCTCATGGCGCCGTGGGTGCCGTCCATGCTGCGGGTCAGGGTGCCACGGGCATCGTTGACGCCGGTCACCCGTACTTGGCTGGCGTCGTAGGTTTCACGGTTGAAGCTGTAGCCGAAGTGCAGTTTCCAGTCGTCCGCCAACTGGTGATCGACTTCAAGGCGATACAGGTCCGAGCGGCCTTCCATGTCGTTGAACGGCTCGTCGAGGCGGCGAGTGGCCGGGATGTCCAGCGGGTGATTGGTGCGGTTGCTGATCGCCGTACCTCGGTCGAACGGATACAGGAACTCACGGTGCTCGTAGGCCAGCATCACCTGGGTGTCCTCGCCAAACCAGGCCAGCGACGGTGCCACCAGCGACTCGCGGTGCACGCCGTAGTTGCGCCAGTAGTCTTCATCTTCATGATCGACGATCAAACGATAGGCCAGGTTGCTGTCGCCCAGTGCACCAGTGCTGTCGAAACTGCCACCGCTGCCATTCTTGCCGCTGCCGTAGGTCGAGCCGCGCAGGGTCAAGGCGTTGTATTGCTCGAGCTGCGGGCGCTTGCTGACCACGTTGATCACCCCGCCCGGATCCTGGATGCCGTACAGCAGCGACGCGGGCCCCTTGAGCACTTCGACGCGCTCGGTGGTGGCGTTGAGGCTGCGACCCTGCACGATGGGCATGCCGTCGCGCATGATCGAACCGTCGCGATTGTCGCCGAAGCCTCGCTTCATCACCGTGTCGGAGGTGCCGCCGAAGTTGTTGCCCTGGGTGATACCACTGACGTTGGCCAGGGCATCGTCGAGGTTGCGCGGTGCCTGGTCGCGCAGCACCTGGGCCGGAACCACGTTGATGGCGTGCGGCGTTTCCAGGTTCGTCCCCTGGCCGCGCATGATCGAGGGGCTGGCCGGTGGCTGGTAGCTGAAGCTGTCCATCTGCGAGGTCACGGTGGTGGCTTGCAGGTTCAAGGCGCCGGACGTGTCGAGAGGTTCCAGGGTCAGGGTGCGCGCATCGACGCGGCGCCAGGCCAGCCCGGAATGGCCGAGCAATTGCTGCAAGGCCTGCTCGGCGCTGAACGCGCCGTTGAGCGCCGGCGCCTGCTGGCTGGGCAGCTCGAAGGTGTACACCACGCTTTGCCCAGTAGTGCGGCTGAAGGCGTTGAGGGCCTGGACCAGTGGTTGACCGGGCTGGGCAAAGGTATACACCTGAACCTGCTCGGCGGCGTGAGCCAGGGGTGTCAGCGCCACAGCGGACAGGGTGCAGAGACCGAACCAGAGAGGGACGCAACGCGGGGTGAATTTCATGGACGCTGACCTGTGAGAGAACGGATTGATTGCGAATGAATCGCACTTTCACTCACTACACGAATGCCGCGCCGGGTTACCTCACTGCTTGTGCAAAAAATATTTCCGGAAGCGGCTGCACGCCCCATAACGGCACAAGGCCGCTCCCGGGCAGAGCGCCCATCGGCGCATTACCCGGAAGCGGCCTTGCGCCGCATCCTGCTGGGATCAGTGGTGTTCGCGGGTCGCGCGGAACTGCACGTCAGGCCAGCGCTCTTCCATCAGCGACAGGTTGACCCGGGTCGGCGCCAGGTAGGTCAGGTGACCACCGCCATCGATGGCGAGGTTCTCCATGGCCTTGTTCTGGAATTCCTCGAGTTTCTTCTTGTCGTCGCAGGCGATCCAGCGTGCCGACCAGACGGTGATCGGCTCGTAGGCACACTCGACCTTGTACTCTTCCTTCAGGCGGCTGGCGACCACATCGAACTGCAGCACACCGACCGCACCGAGGATGATGTCGTTGCTGCGCTCGGGGAAGAACACCTGGGTCGCCCCTTCCTCGGCCAACTGCTGCAGGCCCTGGCGCAGTTGCTTGGATTTCAGCGGGTCTTTCAGGCGCACACGGCGGAACAGTTCCGGGGCGAAGTGCGGGATACCGGTGAAGCCCAGCGCTTCGCCTTCGCTGAAGGTGTCGCCGATCTGGATGGTGCCGTGGTTGTGCAGGCCAATGATGTCGCCGGCGTATGCCTCTTCGAGCTGTTCACGCTCGGACGAGAAGAAAGTCAGCGCATCGCCGATGCGCAGATCCTTGCCCAGGCGCACATGGCGCATCTTCATGCCCTTCTCGTACTTGCCCGAGCAGATGCGCATGAAGGCGATACGGTCGCGGTGCTTGGGGTCCATGTTCGCCTGGATCTTGAACACGAAACCGGTGAACTTCTCTTCCACCGGCTCCACGGTGCGCTCGTGCGCCACACGTGCCAGCGGGCGCGGCGCCCAGTCGACAACGGCATCGAGCACATGGTCGACACCGAAGTTGCCCAGGGCGGTCCCGAAGAACACAGGCGTGAGCTGGCCGTTGATGAACTCGTCCTGGTTGAACTCGTGGCAGGCGCCCTGCACCAGTTCCAGTTGCTCGACGAAGCTATCGTACTGGTCGCCCAGATGCGCGCGGGCCTCATCGGAATCCAGCTTCTGGATGATCTTGGCTTCGGTGCGCTCGTGGCCGTGGCCCGGGGTGTAGACGATGATGTAGTCACCGGTGAGGTGGTACACGCCCTTGAAATCGCGGTAGCAACCGATCGGCCAGGTGATCGGCGCGGCCTTGATCTTCAGTACCGCTTCGATTTCGTCGAGCAGTTCGATCGGGTCGCGGATGTCACGGTCGAGTTTGTTGATGAAGCTGACGATGGGCGTGTCGCGCAGGCGGCACACGTCCATCAGGGCGATGGTACGCGGCTCTACACCCTTACCGCCGTCCAGCACCATCAGCGCCGAGTCCACCGCGGTGAGGGTGCGGTAGGTGTCTTCGGAGAAGTCTTCGTGGCCGGGGGTGTCGAGCAAGTTGATCATGTGCTCGCGATACGGGAACTGCATCACCGAGGTGGTGATGGAGATGCCGCGCTGCTTCTCCATTTCCATCCAGTCGGAGGTGGCATGGCGATCGGACTTGCGCGACTTCACGGTCCCCGCGACGGAGATCGCCTTGCCCATCAGCAGCAGCTTCTCGGTGATGGTGGTCTTACCGGCGTCGGGGTGGGAAATGATTGCGAAAGTGCGGCGCTTCGCGACTTCGGCGGCCTGGTTGGTCATGGGAAATCGCCTGACTGGGGATCGAAAAAGGGGCGATATCATACCTGAACTCGGGCCTGGACCAAAATCGGATGAATGAGTGGTTGAGGCCCGCGAAGAGGCCGGCACAGACACATCAAATGCAGCAAACAATCGGCTAGTCACGACAAAAGGCCGCAGGGCAGTTATTTCAACGCCTGCAGCGTATCAATGCGATTTTTATTCTTGTCATATTTCCCTGAAGCCAGTGATTAACACTGGCCAAATGCCGCCTCAGATGGGAACCTTTACGCCCCCGGAGACGTCCACTCCCCTGCAACCCGTTTCGGTTCAGGGCTGGTTTCACCAGCATTCACGAGCCTGACGGGGCTCGACTCATGGCATGAACGCACTGCCTCGCAGGCGTCACGCTGCTACTCGCGAACACACCACCCGCCTCCCGCACGGGCCGGCTACGAAGAAGTGTGTCCGCCGACGACATAAGGAGTCCACCTGTGGCGAAACGCTACGGAAAAGGGCTGATGGGATGGGCCTGCGTGCTCGTCATCCTGGCCCTGCTGATCCACTGGATCGGCACTGACACGATCGCGCGTTACCGCGACGATCTTGGGTTCTACCTGCAAGCGCACCTGGTACTGGTGTTGGCTTCGATGGCGGCGGCGCTGGCCGTGGGCATCCCCGCCGGCATTGCGCTCAGTCGACCGCACCGGGTCGACAAAGCCGAGCGCTTCATGCAGTTCTTCAACGTTGGCAACACCATTCCCCCCCTGGCCGTTCTGGCCATTGCCCTGAGCATTCTGGGCATCGGCGCAGGTCCTGCGATCTTCGCGTTGTTCCTCGCCTCCCTGCTGCCCATCGTGCGCAACACCTACGAGGGCCTGAAAAACGTCCCCGCCTCGCTCAAGGAAGCCGCCACCGGCATCGGCATGACCCCGCGCCAGCAACTCTGGCAGGTGGAGCTGCCCAACGCCGTGCCGATCATCGTCGGCGGCGTGCGCGTGGCCCTGGCGTTGAATGTGGGCACCGCACCACTGGCGTTTCTGATCGGCGCCAACAGCCTTGGCAGCCTGATCTTCCCCGGCATCGCCCTGAACAACCAGCCACAGCTGCTGCTGGGCGCCGCCTGCACGGCGCTCCTGGCCCTGGTACTGGATGCCCTGGTGAGCTTCTCCAGCAAGCGCTGGCTGGAACGCGGCCTGGCCGGATAACAAGAGGGAACTCATGAAAAAGACAATCGCCTTGCTGCTGGGCGCGGCACTGCTATGCGCAGGTTTTGCCCAAGCTGCAGAAAAACCCCTGGTGCGCATCGGCGCGCGGGTGTTCACCGAGCAGACCGTGCTCGCCGAAATCACTGCCCAGTACCTGCGCGCCAACGGCTTCCAGGTCCGAGTCACCGGCGGATTGGGCAGCAGCCTGGCGCGCCAGGCCCACGAAACCGGGCAGCTCGACCTGATGTGGGAGTACACCGGGGTATCGCTGGTCTCCTACAACCACATCGAGGAACGCATGCCCAGCGCCGAAGCGACCTACAACAAGGTCAAGGCCCTGGATGCGAAGAAGGACCTGATCTGGCTGACCCCTTCCAAGTTCAGCAACACCTATGCCCTGGCCCTGCCACGCAAGGTCGCCGAAGCCTACCCGCAGGTCACCAGCATCAGCCAGCTGAACCAGGTGCTGCAGGACGAACAGGCGCGCAAGCACCTGGTGGCGCTGGACACCGAGTTCGCCAATCGCCCCGATGGTCTCGATGGCCTGCAGGCGATGTACGGCATGCAACTGGGGCGCGCCAACATCCGCCAGATGGATGCAGGCCTGGTCTACACCGCCCTGCGCAACAACCAAGTGTTCGCCGGCCTGGTCTACACCACCGACGGCCGCCTCAGCGCCTTCGACCTCAAGCTGCTGGACGACGACAAGCACTACTTCCCCGACTACACCGCCGCGCCGGTGGTGCGCAAGGCGGTGCTCGACGCCCATCCACAACTGGCCGACCTGCTCAAGCCGCTGGCCGAGACGCTCGACGACGAGACCATGCGCCAGCTCAACGCCAAGGTCGATGTCGAGCACCAGAGCCCGTCCAGCGTGGCCGCGGCTTTCCTGCGTGAACATGCCTTCAGCGAGGTCGCGCGATGAACCTGTTCGATACCTTCGCCCATCTCGACTGGGCCCTGGTCCTGCAACTGACCGGGCAACACATCATGCTGGTCGGCATCGCCGTCAGCCTGGCCATCGTCATCGGCGTGCCGCTGGGCATCCTGATGACCCGCTTCCCGATACTGGCCGGCCCGCTGCAGGCCAGCGCCACGGTGCTGCTGACCATCCCGTCGATCGCCCTGTTCGGCCTGCTGCTGCCGTTCTACAGCAAGTTCGGCCAGGGCCTCGGCCCGCTGCCGGCGATCACCGCGGTGTTCCTTTATTCGCTGCTGCCGATCCTGCGCAACACCTACCTGGCCCTGACCAACGTCGAGCCCGGCATCCGCGAAGCGGCACGCGGCATCGGCATGACCTTCGGCCAGCGCCTGCGCATGGTCGAGCTGCCCATCGCGGTACCGGTGATCCTCGCGGGCGTACGCACCGCCGTGGTGATGAACATCGGCGTCATGACCATCGCCGCGACCATCGGTGCCGGTGGCCTGGGTGTGCTCATTCTCACTTCCATCAGCCGCAGCGACATGTCGATGCTGCTGGTCGGCGCCGTACTGGTCAGCCTGCTGGCGATCATCGCCGACCTGCTCCTGCAAACCCTGCAACGTGCCCTGACTCCAGAAGGACTGCGCTCATGATCGAACTCAAGAACCTCAGCAAGACCTTCAACGTCAACGGCAAGGACGTCAAAGCCGTCGACTCGGTCAGCCTCACCGTCAACGAAGGCGAAATCTGCGTGTTCCTCGGCCCTTCGGGCTGCGGCAAGAGCACCACGCTGAAGATGATCAACCGCCTGATCACCCCGACCTCCGGCCAGGTGTTCATCAATGGCGAAGACACCACCGGACTCGACGAGGTCACCCTGCGCCGCCACATCGGCTACGTGATCCAGCAGATCGGCCTGTTCCCCAACATGACCATCGAGGAGAACATCACCGTGGTGCCGCGCCTGCTCGGATGGGACAAGCAGCGCTGCCACGATCGTGCCCGCGAGCTGATGAGCATGATCAAGCTCGAGCCCAAGCAGTACCTGCAGCGCTACCCGCGCGAGCTGTCGGGTGGCCAGCAGCAACGCATCGGCGTGATCCGCGCGCTGGCGGCCGAGGCCCCGGTGCTGCTGATGGACGAGCCGTTCGGCGCGGTCGACCCGATCAATCGCGAGATGATCCAGAACGAGTTCTTCGAGATGCAGCGGGCGCTGAACAAGACCGTGATCATGGTCAGCCACGACATCGACGAGGCCATCAAGCTGGGCGACAAGATCGCCATCTTCCGCGCGGGCAAGTTGCTGCAACTGGATCACCCGGACACGCTGCTGGCGCACCCGGTGGATGACTTCGTCAGCAACTTCGTCGGCCAGGACAGCACCCTCAAGCGCCTGCTGCTGGTGCGCGCAGAAGATGCCGCGGACAACGCGCCGTCGGTCAGCCCCGAGACCCCGGTGAGCGAGGCGCTGGAGTTGCTCGACGAGCACGACCGTCGCTACGTGGTGGTCACCGATGCGGCGAACAAGGCGATGGGGTATGTGCGCCGGCGCGACATGCACCGCCAGCAAGGCACCTGTGGGGACTTCCTGCGACCGTTCAATGCCACCGCGGCCCATGACGAGCACCTGCGCATCCTGCTGTCGCGCATGTACGAGTTCAATCGGGCCTGGTTGCCGGTGCTGGATGCCGAGCAAGTGTTTCTGGGTGAGGTGACCCAGGAGTCTATTGCGGCTTACTTGAGTTCGGGTAGGTCGCGGGGAGCGAAGACCAGCATCGTGTCGCCTGCGGAGGCGGTGGCCCTTTAGATTGCCAGGGGCGCTTTGCGCCTCGCCAATGTCGAATCAAATCCTGGATATGTAGTGCTGTACGGGCCTATTCGCGGGCAAGCCCGCTCCCACAGG